>BNVZ01000007.1 GCA_025998475.1 Endomicrobiia bacterium
ATACCAGAGCTAAGGAACAAACTCGGGTTGCTCGTGTAAAGAAAGAAGCAGATAAGGCACAGGAAGAAAATGAAAGACTAAAGGAAGAGAATCAAAAGTTGAAGGAGCAAAAAGCTTCTGCAGGTGGGCATTGGTGCAGGTAGCTCAGATAAAGAGGAATTGATTAAGGCACAGAAAGAAGCTGAGCAGCAAAGCTGTTCAGGCACAGAAAGAAATTGAGAAAGCAAAGAAAGAAAATGAAGATTCACAGAAAGAAAATGATCGGCTAAGGGAAGCAGAAGCTAAGGCACAGAACGAAAAGAAAGCATTACAGAAAGAAAATGATCGGCTAAAGGAAGAAAATGCTCGGCTAAAAAAGTAACCAGCATAGGAATGAATAAGCAGCAAAGGCAAAACTGGCTGAGGGAGTAGCAGCGATGATTGTAAGACTGAGCTTGATTTCTTTAAGACACTTTAAGACTCTGGTGGTGCCAACACCAGAAGAGTTGTCAAAACAGTTCGAACTGTTTTGACAACAGTCATCAAAAAAAAAGTTAAAACGCGAAGTAATTATAACAATGACAATGAGTCTTGGGCCATTGAAATCGAGATAAAGTAAAAGACTACCATGTAAAGAGTAGAGAAAAGAATGTAAGAATAAACTTGGAGTATTCTGGTGAGTTCAACCTTCTAAGTAACCTTCAACCAGAAATGGTATATTAGCAGCCAGCTAACAAACGTTTTGATATACTGTTAAATATTTTTACAGTATATCAACTATTTAGCTGGCTTGCATCTTTTTTATGGACAAAAAGCTCAAAAAAAGCACAAATCCTTGAGGGTGTAGCACAAGAAAGAAAACCTTAAATCAAGCAAGAGAGCTATCTTGTAAATAGATTTAACAAGGTATATAAAGTTCTGTTTTGTGATATTGTTGCGATGAGATTGATTGTTTGTATGAGTCTTGAAAGATATCTTTTGTTTTTTACTTGAATTCTTTGATAAATCTTAAAACACAAATTGCTTTAAGTCTTGTATGTATGAGCGCAAATATTTTAGGTATAGAAAACATTTCACATTCTACTTTTAAGTAAGATCAATTAACTTTTGTCAAACAAAGACAAGCAAGCCCCGCGTCCAGTTTCAAAACAATAGTCTTTTGTTTAAAAACCTTACACCTTCCTTTTGTTTACTCAAAAAAAAATCTATTTTCTGTTTTTGCGTTACACTGCTTTCTATCAAAGGCAATTGCCAAGCCAACATTGCCATTGCTGCACAATACAACCTAAAATGCTTTCTGTTTTTGTAGTGTCATTTTATCACGATAACAAAAAGTCGTAAAAATCTATGTAACTTTATTTAATATTTATATAGCTTCAAATACCTTAAACCTTAAAACTTTCTTTAAATCATCTAAACAAACCTCCGCACAAAGCAAGACGTGCGGTGCCAGCGGAGGAAATTGAAGAGCTATAATTGTTGCTGTACTTTGGCAACATAGCCCAAGAATCACTTCTGTTTCCTACTTGCCTACTGCTGCAATAAAGTCATCACTCCAACGCCACCACCCCCAAAGTTTTTCTTTAAATCATGACTCAAAATGCTCTAGCGTTATACTTTTGATAACTTGTATTGCTTGCTCCGGAGAGAACTTTGGGCTGTAGTTTAAGTGGGGTAGTGGGTGATTGCCATCTATTTCAACTTGCTCAAACTCTATGTTTGCAGCGTTACCAAATTTCTTTTGTTATTTAGGCTATTACAACGCTAAATATTACCAAATAAGCTAATCTTATGCTTTTAGGCGTTACAAAATGAATGCACTATGCTGTCCACATTTAAACGGTTTCGTGCCTAATTGTACTACAAGCGATGTGTACACAGCTTGTTTTGCGGATGTGACTTAATAATTAATACTTTAAAACCCAATTTAGATTGTGAAAAGTCCCTCTAAAATAAAAGCAAAAGTAATATTACGCAATTAGTTCATTGTCATAAGTACAGATTCCAATGACCGTTTTCCTGTCTCTAATTTCTTTGTATTTCCTGTTAACTCATCTAGCTTGTCACACCTATCTATTTTTTCCAACATATATATTTCGAGTGATTCCTTTGTTCTTTCCAAATCATGTATTTCTTCATTGAGATTTTCTACGTTTTTATCGGGCATATCTATTTCTTCCTTGAAATCTTCTACTCTTTTATCAATCCAATCCATTACTTCATCGAAATTACCTATTTTTTCTTTAAACTTATCTTCAATATTCTTAATGCGATCTTTTATGCTTTTATCGAGCTCATGTATTTCTTCTTTAAGATCTTTTACTCTCTTACCGATCAGATTCATCGCTTCATCGAGCTCGTCTATTGTTTCTTCAAACTTATCTTCAATACTATTCTTACCCTGACCTTGTAGTTTTACCGCTTTTGAAACCAACTCCCCCCTTGCTGCTGCTGCCCTATTATCACACTTAACCAGTTCCTTTCCACTGACAGACTCAAAATATTTCTTTCTTTGTCTCCCCTGTCTCTCTTTCCTACTCTTATTATTTCTGTTTATCTCAGCTATCTCTATCCGCTGTTTTCTTTCTATAAATGAATCAATGCGCCACTGTTTTCCTTCAGGCATCACCATATCATAATAATTAGCTACACTCCCACTCGAATCAATCATACGTTGGATCTCAGTTGGCTCTGTAGTTACTGTAGGTAACAGCTCATTAGCCCATATATTCTCCCGCTCATCTTCTTGTGCTTGTTCATCACCATACAATCCCTTTAAGCTAGCGAGTGCTCTATCTTGTGCTGTATACTCTTCTACTGCATCAGATGTCGGTAGGGGCTGTTGTGTGTATTTTAATGCTGGATTATCTTTCTTCTCTTTGCGTTTATTTCTTTGCTTTGATGCCTTCTTTGTTGTCTTTGCCATATCTTTCTCAATCTCTTTGTCACTAGAATCTTGCAGTGGTGTTTCTGTCTTTACTCCTTCTTTTTCTCTGTCCTCATCTTCATTTTCACCAAATGATCCTTCTAAGCTAACACATGCACTATCTTCTGCTTTTGTTTTACGTCTCTTTCTCCACCGTTTATTTCTTTCTTTACGTTTCTGTTTCTGCTGTTTGTATTTTTCTTCCTGCTTTAATATTTCTTCCTCCCACTCTGTTACTCTTTTCTTGCTTTCTTTTCCTTTTTCCTTTGCCGACTCCATAGTCTCTTTTACTCTTATCTTAAGTTCTTTTTTTATCTGCTCTTTATCCCTTTCTACTTCCATTTTTCTTATTTTTTCTCTCTTTTCTCTTTCTACGGCTTTAATCTCTCTTTGGCTTTCTACCTCCGCTCTTTCTGCCATTTCCCATCTTTCCCGCTCTTTTTTCCGCTCTTCCCACTCTTTATCCCGCTCTTCCAACTCTTTACCCCGCTCTTTCCGCTTTTTATCCCGCTCTTCATACTCTTTATCCCGCTTTTCCCACTCTTTATCCCGCTCTTCCCACTCTTTATCCCGTTCTTTATACTTTTTTTCCATTTCTTCATACTCTTTTTCACTAACCAGTCGAGCCACTAGCTGTTGTTTATATTGGGGATTTCTAGCACAGATATCAGCTGCTGTCGGTCTCTCAACCAAATACTCAGTTAATAGTTTCTCCCCCAGCTCCTGCCTTGCTTTCTCCTTTTCCTTGTTACTAACCGTTAATTCAAAAACCCCATCTGTAGCCTCAACCCCATTATCCATCTCATCTGTAGATGAAGCTGAAGACGAAGATGAGGAAGATGACGAAGAAGAAGAGGAAGACGATGATGAGGAAGATGACGAATATAATCCAGTCCCAGCTCCATTTTTTTCCAGCTCTTTTCGCTCTTTCTGATTTTTTTCCAACTTTCTTTCCTGTTTTACCAACTCTTTGTTCTGCTCTTCCTGCTCTTTTTCACAAATCAGTCTAGCCACTAGCTGTTGTCTATATTGGAGATCTCCAGCACAAATCACAGCTTCTGTCTGTCTTCCAACAAGATACTCAGTTAGTAGCCTCTCCCACAGCTCCTGCCTTGCCAGACTTGCTTCCTCCTTCTCCTCATCATCATCCGTAGAAGAAGACGATGAGAAAGAGGAAGACGATGATGAATACGAAGAGGACGAAGAAGATGATGATGAATATAATCCAGTCCCAGCTCCATTTTTTTTAGTGCTTTCCGCTCTTCCCGCTCTTTTTTCTTAACCAGTCGAGCCACTAGCAGTTGTTTAAATTTGAGATCTTTAGCGCAAATATCAGCTACTAGCGATTTGCCAACAAAATACTCAGCTAGTAGCTTCTCCCCCAGTTCCAGCTTTGCTTTCTCCTTTTCCTTGTTACTAACCATTGCTTCAAAAACCCCATCTGTAGCCTCAACCCCATTATCCATCTCATCTGTAGATGAAGACGATGAGGAAGAATCGTCACCTTCTCTATACTCATACTCTTGCCTGTTTCTATCCTTTTCATTCTTCTGCTTCTTAGAAAACCTATCCTTGCCCTTTTCTTTTTCTTTTTCACTTCGTCTATTAATTAAACCTTGAACGTCTTTTCCTTCATCATCTGTAAATGAGGAAGAAGCCAATGAGGAAGATATAATGATCCCTGACTCAACTGGTAGCTCACCTTTTGCTATCGATGATAATAAAACCACTGATTCTTCTGAATCATCTTTTTTTGGTTCTAATTTATTTTCTTTTAATGTTTTTTTCACTGTGTCTGAATGTGAGTCGTCGTATTGTACTATTGTTTCTACGTCAGGCCCTAACAGTGGTGGTGATGGATGTAGTTGTACAGCAGCTTCACTGTGTTTAGGTTCTTCCCCTGGTTGTTCTACTGGTAATATTATTGGGTATGCCTCTGCTGCTGGTTCATCGTTTACTGGCCCTGTTGGATGTAGCAGTTTTTCATCCATTTGTTCTGATTCAAGTTGTCCTGGTACATACCTTCTCTCTGGTTCTGCTATTGGGTCTTTGTATGGGTCTGGGTCGGGTGCTGCGTTTATATTTGCTAAATTTTCTTCTTCTTTTCTTTTACTTCTTCGTCTTCTATCCTTTTCTGGTCTTCTATTGCTCTTTCTTCGTCTTCCTTCCTTTTCTGTTCTTCTATTGCTTTTTCTTCGTCTTCTTTCTTTTTCTTTGCTTCTTCTATTTTTTTTGGAGTAGCAATTCTTCTGTTTACAAGGCTCGCGTTCTTTTTATCGCAGGAACTTAAAAAAAGACTAAAAAGAGTAAATGTAATAAATGTAGTTAATAATGTTTTTAGTTTCATCGTTGTATTCTTTTTTGCCTGTAGTTTTTGTCTTTTTTCATAATGTCTTTTTGATATTATAACTGGCTTTTATAAGTCTCTTTGCGACTATTCATTTGATATCATAAAACAACCTTTGTAAGTCTCTTTGTAACTATCCATTTGATGTCATAACACAACTTTTATAAGTCTCTTTGCAACTACTTAAAAAAGGTAACAACTGTATTAAAGCTCCAAACACACTTTGTTTATTTTTTTACAGTAGTGTTGACAAGTGAATATATTCTAACGAAATGTATTTTGACAAATTGCTCCTAGGTCTGTGGTATCTGTAAAGTGTCAACAAGTGAATATATTCTAACGAAATGTATTTTGACAAATTGCTCTTAGGCTTGTAGTATTAAAATTACCCAAATACTTTAGTTTAGCCTTTATATTGGCAATTAGACTCTTGAATCATCTCTTACCGTTTGTGAAACATTCACTAGTGAAGTAAACCATTTTATTTAGTTGTTTTATTCAAATTAACGCAAAATAATGCAAATATTTTGGCATTATTACTTTGTTGATCTTTTTCTTATTCTTTTAATTCTTCTTAACGCAAAATAATGCAAATATTTTGGCATTATTACTTTGCTGATCTTTTTCTTATTCTTTTATTCTTCTTTTTCTTAGAACTTTACTAAGGCGATTTTATCTTTTTTATAACTAGTATTCTTTTATGCCAAAACCATTTTTTCAAAATGTACTATCGATTTTATCTTTTTTATACCTAGTATTCTTTTATGCCAAACCATTTTTTCAAAATGTACTTAAACTTGTTTTTTTGCTAGAATAGATATTGCTATTAACCTTGGACGTATTCTGGGCAGAGAGGCGTCCTGCCTGTCGCTTATCGTGTCGACCTTGCTCGACAGTTAAATATATCAAAGGTTGCATGCTATTATCAAGCTAAATATTGATCGATCCTGCAAGAAGAAAACTGTATATCAAAGTTTCCAAACCTTGTAGGATCTTTCTCGACTCCATCACGACATGTAAAAACACTAAAGTTATTATCCCCATCTTGATGGAGTCTATAACATCACGAGAGGCTTGTTAGCCCCTCTGATGCTATAATTAATCAATAGACCTCCCGCACAACGTAAGTATTAAATTTTAGAATTACAAATACCTGCAACCCAAGTTAAATCGCAGTCCAAAGCGTCTTTTGCTATTACTTATCTATCTTTTAGACTATTTTGAATCTTTTAACAAATACTTTAATAGACCTCTTGCACAGCTTTGAGTATTAAATTTTAGAGTTACAAATACCTGAACCCTGAGTTAAATCGCAGTCCAAAGGGTCTTTTACGGTTTCTATATCTATTCTGTACTATTTTGAACCTTTTAACAAATACTTTAATGTTTTCTACTATAATCATCTGATAAATCTTTCTATTTAACTCCTTATCTTCTTTTGTCAGCTTTTTAGTGTTTCTTTGATCTCTTTTTGGGGGTTAGTGTGTTTGTATGTATTCTGCCTAAGGCCTACTAGATCTATCTTTGAGACTATTTTGAACCTTTTTACTCTTACCCTATCTTTTCTTTCCTCCTTGCTATTCTTTGTTTTATCAAACGTCCCTTTCTTTACTCCCATTAATACTAAACCCATTCCACCCGACCCACATGCTTTCTTTTTCTGTTTCATAGTACTTCTATTGTACTTTTATATGTTAGTTATTAAGAGGTCTAATGTAGATGTCATGATGTAAGAGATTTTGTTTTAGTATTAGTTTTGCTTTTTTAGTTTTACAGCAAATATGTTTGCTTTGAGGTGAACAAACTTATGGAGCGGTGTATGTATAAAAATGATCTTATCAGGCGGTTTTTGCCTTGAAGAAATTAGTTTTTGATAATATATCTACAAAGTGCTACGGCTATTAAAGCAACATATAGGTAAAATGCCTAAATTATCTTACGCTTACGAAAGTTTTTAATCTTTGTTGTTTTGTCTCTTAAAGTTGCTATGCATGGAAATTCGTATAAAACAGGATCTTAAAATGATAAAAGATATAGTTATTGCTACGGGCAATATTCATAAAGTGGAAGAAATAAAATTGATACTAAAAGATTTAGATATTGAAATTATATCAATGACTTCTTTTTCTCGATATCCTAGGATTGTAGAGGATGGAAAAACTCTTGAAGAAAACGCGGCAAAGAAAGCAAAAGAAGCTGCCGTTTTCTTTAAAAGATGGGCTATTGCTGATGATTCCGGTTTAGAAGTTGATTATTTAAATGGAGGCCCCGGTGTTTATTGCGCAAGATATGCCGGAGAAGAGTGTTCTTATGACGATAATAATAAAAAATTACTTAACGCCTTGGAAGGCGTTTCAAAAGAAAGAAGAACGGCAAATTTTAGAACGGTAATTGCTATTTCAAGTCCTGATGGAAAAATTTACTTGGCAGATGGAAAAATATCTGGTAGAATAACATTGCAAGCTAAAGGGTCTAATGGATTTGGGTACGATCCTATTTTTTATGTTCCAGAGTTAAAGAAAACCTTTGCAGAGCTTGATTATAAAGTGAAAAATTCCATAAGTCATAGGGCAAAGGCTTTGCAAAAAGCTAAGGAAATTATAAAAAATTTATGAGGTAATCGGGGAGTAGCGTAATTGGCTATCGCGCCTGCTTTGGGAGCAGGAGGCTGTGGGTTCAAGTCCCGCCTCCCCGAGTTCTTTTAAGTTCGGTTATACACGATTTTAATTCGACGCAAAGACCTTGCAAAGGCAGATTTTTTCTTTAGTCTACTAGGACTTTTAATTTTGAATAAGAAATCAAACAACCATATTGAGCCTTTGGGTAGTATAATCGTTATCTCCGCTCCATCCGGGGCTGGCAAGACTAGTGTGTGTAGTGCTGTTGTTAAAAGCGGCAGGAGTATTGTATATTCGATATCATACACAACAAGATGTCCAAGACAGGGGGAGAAAAATGGCAGAGAATATTTTTTTGTTGATGAATCTGAATTCAAAAAAATGATTGAAGAAAAGAAATTTGCTGAGTGGGCAAAAGTGCACGGCAATTATTACGGAACTTCGAAAGGCTTGTTAGATAATGTATTAAAGACAAGAAGAAATATTCTCTTAGAAATTGATGTTCAAGGTGGAATAAATATAAAAAAACAGTATCCGCAGGCGTGTATGATTTTTATAATGACACCTGATATTAAAACTCTTGAAAAAAGATTGACGGCAAGAGATAAAGATTGCAAAAAAATAATAAACGTACGCTTAAACAATGCAAAAAAAGAACTTAAGTATCTTAACAAATACGAATATTTGGTTATAAACAAACAGCTAAATGAAACTATAGATACGGTTAAGACTATTATAAAATCTTTAGAATATAAAATTGAAAAGAATCAAAAATATTTTTGATTAAATCGTGCTAGTCAGGAGACCAAAAAATGTTATTAACAGAAGCGCAGTTAGGAGTAGCTGTGTTATCGTCTCAATTGGGACGATACGACATGGTAATGCTTGCATTGGCATGGATTGAAGTTAACAAACAAAATGAAGATTTTAGAAAACTTGGGCAGACAGAACTTATAAACAAAGCATTAAACGATGTTATAGCAAATATTGCAACTCATGAAAAAATAGAAGAATTGCGTAAAAAAATGAAAAAAGGAGCAAACCATGAAGTAACTGTCGCGGCAGATCGCGCTCGTATGTAGCCGATTGTATGCAGTAAAAGCAATATTAGAAGAAATTATTGCAAAAACAAAATATACAGGTAAAAAGGAGGTAGCAATGAAACTAAAAGCAATATTAAGCATGTTTGTTACATTTAGTCTTGTTGTCTTATGTTCATGCGATAAAAAGAACGCTGTACTTGTAAACAGAAGGCGCAAGTCTGTAACTACATCTGAGACTGGTGAAAAATACTTATCATCATCATCATTAAGCGCTACTCAGCAGAGAGGAAAAGATTTGATTGCAAAGATTACAAAAAACTTACAATTTAGGCTTGAGCAAGACCCTCACTCTCACTACGGGTGCTACATCAGCTGCAATGGCAAAAAAAATGAACCCTTTATTATGTCTCAGGACTATTACGGACGTAAAAATAGTTCATGCAACGGTAGATGCCTTTCAGATGTTGTAATTAATGGGTCATATTGGCAGATTCTTGATTTTGATAATCAAGATTGTATACGTAATAATCCTGGTGGTGGCCAAAGTAGTACTTATAATTCTGCCGATACTAGTTATTGTATGGTAGTAGAAGTTGCAGGCGCTCGTTTCGTTAAAGAAGAAAAGGTTCCTCCGATAACAGTAACGATATCTTATTACAACTCTTCTGCTCCTTATTCTTTTCCCGCTGATTTTCAAGACCGCCCAACAGATTTGCCCGCTGATTTTCAAGAAAAATTAACATTAAACAGCGACAACTGCCCAACAGACAGCGAATATACATGGCAGTAATGCACATTGAAAGTTGGGTCAATACGCTCAAAAAAGGTTTGGCGCTTTTTGTTATGTAAAACTGATTTTAAGGAAAATATGACTTTAGAGAAAAAAAATATTATCTTGGGTGTTTGCGGCGGTATTGCGGCATATAAAAGCTGCGATGTTATAAGGCGGCTTGTCAGGCTTAAAGCAAATGTTGAATGTATTTTAACGAAAAGTGGCTCTAAATTTGTGACGCTGCTTACATTACAGACACTATCAAAAAATAAAGTATATACAAGCATGTTTGATACTCTAGATACGTGTACGTGGTCAATAAATCACATATCTTTAGCTAAAAAAGCGGATATGATTATTATTGTTCCCGCGACAGCAGATATAATTGCAAGACTTGCATGTGGGAGATCTGATGATTTGCTTGCGTGTACTGTGCTTGCTTCTAAAGCTAAAGTTTTAATATGTCCAGCAATGAACTCAAATATGTTTAACCATAAAGCCACGCAAACCAATATTGAAACGTTAAAAAGTTACAGCTATAAATTTATTATGCCGGAAAAAGGCATACTTGCCTGTGGCGACTCTGGAGATGGAAAACTTGCTAAAATTGACGTTATTGTATCTGCCGTAGAGGAAAGCTGCAAGTAATGCCAAAAAAAATCACATTTCTAATTTTGTCAGGACCAACAAAAGAATACATTGATCCTGTAAGATATGTAAGCAACGAATCTTCGGGTAAAATGGGCAATGCTCTTGCCCAAGCTGTTTTAAAAAAGGGATATGAAATAATTTTCATCTCAGGTCCAGTAAATATATATCCTAAAAATGTAAGATTGATAAAAGTTACAACAGCATTAGAAATGTTTAAAGAAGTAAAATATATCTTTAAAAAAACCGATGTTACTATAAGTGTCGCCGCTGTCACTGATTACAGACCTTTTAAAACTTACGAGCATAAAATAAAAAAAGATACATTAACATCATCAATAGAACTTAAACAAAATCCAGACATTATTCGATATTGTGGAAAAAATAAAAAAAATCAAGTTGTTGTAGGGTTTGCGCTTGAAACTGAACATCTGGTAGATAATGCCAAAACTAAATTGAAAAATAAAAATCTTGATTTGATAGTTGCTAACGGGACAGAATCATTTGGAGCGGATAATACTACGGTTAAGATTATAAGCACAGACGGTGTTTTGGAAATAAAAAATAAAAATAAAAAAATTATTGCGAGAAAAATTATCAATGAAACAATCCGAATATTTAAAAATATTAAATCTGGCAAAAATATCTATCAAGGAGTATAGCAACTGGGGTGAAAACGAGATTTATAAACATCTTGTTGCAGATACCAAAGCAGCAAAAGGCATTTTGCAGGCGACAAAACAAAAAACTTTTTCTACAGAAATTTTATATTCAAAAGAAGAACTTGGTAAGTTGAGAGAAGAAATCAATTCTTGCAAAAAGTGTTCTTTGGGCGAAAGCCGTTTAAACGCAGTGTTTGGAGTAGGTTCTCCAAGCGCAGATTTGATATTTGTAGGGGAAGGTCCCGGGTATGATGAAGATCATAAGGGAGAACCTTTTATAGGCAAAGCCGGACATCTTTTAACGAAAATTATTGAAGCAATGGGACAAACAAGAGAAACTGTTTATATTGCAAATATAGTTAAATGTCATCCTATGATTGATCCGTCTAATTCTGAAAAACGCGCAAATGACAGACCTCCTACTCCCGAAGAAATGAGTGTTTGCAGAAATTATCTAGATATGCAACTTGAAATTATTAAACCAAAAATTATTGTAACGTTAGGTGCATCTTCCACAAAGGGGCTTTTGAATAATAAAGAACCTATCAGCCAAATAAGGGGACTTGTAAAGGAGTACAAAGGTATAAAGTTGATGCCTACATATCATCCTGCAGCACTTCTTAGGAATCCTAATTTAAAGAAATTTGTATGGGAAGATATGAAGAGGGTTATGCATTTTTTGGATACAGGGGAATGATAGTTTTGGAAGTATCTATTCCTGTTCCTTTAAATAAAAATTTCTACTACTTACCTCCGGAATCTATAAATCCTGAACATGTGGTTGGTAAAAGAGTTAGAGTTCAGTTTGGTAAAAGAACTTTAACCGGTTATACGATTTCCTCCCTAAACATTGAGGAGAACAATTCTTTAAAATTAAAACGTATTATTGAGATTATAGACATAGATTCTCTTATAACTAGCGAAACAATGGAACTTGCGAATTATATTTCAAAGAATTATGTATGCTCTTTGGGTGAAGCTCTTGCATCAATAATTTCTGTCTCGATGAAATCTCCTAAGAGAATTTCAAAAGTTAAAAATACACCAGTTAAAAATACATCTACAGAGATAACGCAAGAAAGGCGCATTCTAAATATAGATCAGAACAAAGCCGTTAATTTAATTAACAAGTCTCTTGAGAGGAATATTTACGCCTCATTTCTTATTCATGGCGTAACTGCTTCTGGCAAAACGGAAGTGTATATAAATGCCATGGAATATGCTTTAAAACAAAATAAAGCCGCCATAATGCTTATTCCTGAAATTTCTCTTACGCCACAATTTGTATATGTTATGACAAAAAGATTTGGTTTAAAAGTAGGAGTGTGGCATAGCGGCATAAGTAATATTGAAAAATATAAATTATTTTCAAAAGCAAAATCCGGAGATATAAAGATAATGATAGGCGCGAGATCTGCCGTTTTTGCCCCTTTTGAAGATTTAGGGATTATAGTTATAGACGAAGAACATGAATATACTTATAAGCAGGAACAAAAACCGTCTTATGATGCTAGGGAAATAGCGAAATGGCGAGGCAATTATCACAATGCTGTTGTAGTTTTAGGCTCGGCTACACCGTCCCTTGAAAGCTATAAAGATGCTCTTGAAAATAAGACAAATTTAATAGAGTTAAACGAACGTATCGATGGAAAAGAACTTCCAGAAGTAAAAGTTGTTTCTCTTAAGAACAGATTTTTTAAATCCAGTTTGTTACTGTCTGAAACAGTTGACGCAATATCAAAAGCTTTATCAAGAAAAGAACAGGTTATAGTATTTTTGAATCGCAGAGGATATTCTCCGGTCATTATGTGTAGAAAATGTGCAAGTGTATATCAATGTCCGAAATGTTCAATTTCAATGGTTTTTCATAGAAGTCCAGACTCGTTGAAATGTCATTATTGCGGAGAGACAAAATCTCTGCCTGTATCATGTTCTGCATGTAAAAGCAGAGAAGTAACGGTTTTTGGCACAGGAACACAAAAAGTTGAAGATGAACTTAAAAAACTTTTTAAAACCGCAAGAATTTTCAGGCTCGATGGCGATACGGCATCTTTAAAAGAAAATTATGAAAAAGCTTATAACGGTATAAAAAATGGAGAATACGATATATTACTTGGGACTCAAATGATAGCAAAAGGTTTTGATTTTCCAAGAGTAAGTTTAGCGTGCGTCATAGACGCGGATACATCTTTGCATCTCCCAGGATTTAAATCGGTAGAAAAAACCTTTCAGCTTATAACTCAGGTTGCAGGGCGCAGCGGCAGGGGAGATATTAGAGGCTCCGTGATAGTGCAGACAAATCTTCCTAATCACTACGCTATAGAACACGCGAAAAATCATGATTTTGTATCTTTTTATAATGTCGAGATAGAGCAGAGAAAAAAATTGTTTTATCCACCTTACTGCGATGTCGCAAAAATTTCAATTAGGAATAAAGATGAAAAAAAAGCTGCCAAAGATTCTGAAAAATTAATTTCTTTTCTTGAAGAGTTGGTTAAAAATTACAAATTAGGACTTAAGCTTTTAGGACCAGTTTCGGCATATATTTCAAAATTAAATAATATTTACAGAAAGCATATAATTATCAAGGGCGAAAGAGAAAATATACTAAAACTTGCAATATTTCTTGACGATTTTAAACAATCCTGCGGGACTCTTATAGGCATAGAAATCATGCCTACAGATTTAATATAAATTTTATGGTGCTTGACGCTTTATGAATTGTTTGTGTATAACTGTGTGAAGTTGAAGATAAAATTGCATAATGGACATCTCTAAAAACCTACGACTTTTGTAGGTTTTCGCATTTACCGTGCTAACTTTACTACGGCATCTTGCCCGTAAAAATAATATCGGGTACCAAAACAAAGGTATGGCAGCAGTAACTTGCTAGAGTTTTTAGACAGACCCATAATGCTGATAGAATATGTGTAAATTTATTCGTGGGGAGATAAGTATGGAAATTTTAAAAGTTGTAAAACCCGACAATGAGGGTTATGAATTAAGTCCAGCGGCGTGTGCTTGTGCTGGTTATGAGGGGCACTGTGCGACGCTTGTGCCTGAACGGCCAAAGCCAAAACCAAATCCACCACCAAGGCCAAAACCAAATCCACCACCGATGCCAATGCCTCCTCCATATCATCCGCCCCCTTTTGGACCGCCATTTGGCTAAATGACACTCCACTCTCGTAAAGAGATTGTATCATTTGCAAGAAAGGGATGTAGTTTTTGTATAAGAAGAGTATTGAATTGGTGGTTGCTTTGAGTTATTACCGTTACAGAAAGCCACGCCCTTTGAGGCGTGGCTTCGGATTTGCTTTAGGGAAAATAGAATATGAATAGAATCAAGGTTTCTCAATATAATTTTGTGATTAATTTAAATGAAGATAGTCTGTTGCTTTATAACAGTAGAAATAATAATTTAATAAAACTAGAAAGGGATATTTACTTTAACTACGTAATAAAGGTTAGTAAGGGTGATGTAAATTTAAAAACTGATGATGATTTTAAAAAGTTACATGAATTAGGATTTTTTGTAAATTACAATCGAGATGAAAGAGGTGAGATCTTAATTAATTTTGAAAAAAATAAATATTGTTTCGATAGCTTAAATTTGACAATAGCAATTACAAACGAATGTAATTTGAATTGTGTCTTTTGCTATGTAAATAAAGAGAACACTTATAAATTATCACTAAAAAATTACAAAAATATTATCAATTTTATAAAACGATATTATGATGATTATAAAATTAAAAATTTATTTATAACATGGTCTGGAGGAGAACCGTTAATTGATATTGACAATATAATAAAATTATCACAAGAAGTTATCAAATTTTGCTCTAAAAATAACATTTGTTATGAAGCTAACGTTGTAACTAATGCTGTTTTGCTAGATAAAGAAACTGTAAAGAGTTTACAAAAAGTAAAAGTTAGTAATGTACAAATTTCTATAGAACCAACAGAAATTTTGGATTCAGTAAGTAGACCTATTAAAAATACAAATGAATCAAATTTTAATAATACTTATGAAAATATAAAAAACATAGCTGGATTAATACCAATTGTTTTAAGAATAGCGTTATCGAAGAAAAATTTTAATCAAATTGTTGGGTTTGCTGAAAAATTAAAAAATGATAACCTGTTTTTTAATAAAGTAAACTTTGCTTTAGGTCCGTTGCATATTCCCTACTTAAATTCACAACTAGATTATGGTATTTTAAAGGATATTTTTGATTCTAGAGAATATTCTAAAGTGTATTTAATATTTATGAGGAGTTGTTTAATAAAAATATCATAAGTATTCCCCCTTATCCTAATTTATATAATGAATGTGGAGCTTATAAAAACAATGTATTTGATATAGATGCAAAGGGGGATATTTTTAAGTGTTTTGAAAATGTGTTTAATAGAACTGAATCCATAGGAAATATAAGAGATAGAAGTATAAATTTAACCTATAAATATACAGATTGGATAAAAAAAGATTTTGATTTTGAAAAATTAGAGTGTTACCACTGTAAATTGTTGCCTGTATGTAAGGGCGGGTGTAATATGGTAAGAAGGTTTAAAAAAGAAACTAATATAGGAAACTTTTTAGAACTAGGGTGTAATGAATGGAAATACGAATATGAAAGAGGATTAAAATTATATTATAGAAGTCTCAAAGAAAAATGAAAAAAATTAGTACGATATTTAGTCTTTTTAGAAATTATAAGATAGAAGTTTTTCAATATTTGTGTATTGATTTTCTTCTAAAATTTGTAAATATAGTTTCCGAGTTTTTGTTTGTGATTTTTATCGATACAGTTAATATTAGCAATAATTTTATTTTGATTTTTGTGATTTTATACATTTCCGTGTTAATTTTCAGTTTAATTTCTGTTTTATTTAAAACGCTTACTTTATATTTATTAGAAAATAAAGTTATATTTGATTTTAGAAGGATTATTTTAACAAAATTCATAAATTCTAGATATAAATGCTATAGTAATCTAAATAAAGGTTCGTATTTATCTCAAAGAATAATAAATGACACAGACCTTATAAGTAGTTTATTTATAGGGCCAATAGCAAGTAGCATAAGTTCCATATTCTTTTTAGTTTGTTTGCTGCCGGTTTTTTTACAATTTAATCTCCTAACCATTTTGTTGCCTACTTTAAGCGCTGTTTTACCGTTTTTGTTTCTATCTTTTTTTAATAAGAAAAATCGGTATTTTACATCTCAATATCAAGAAAAATTTGCTTTATATTCTTCAAAATTATCAGATACAATAGATTCTATTAGAGAAATAAAATTATTTGATATATATAAAAAAGAGACAGACAAGATTGACTCTGAAGTTAAAGATTTAGTTGAAATTAATACAAGAATGGCTTTTTGGGGATATACATCCGGACAATTTAGCGTAGCGTTGCAACATATTGTTATTGGAATTTTACTTGGATTTTTGGGATATCAACTTCAGCAGAAAATAATTACATTAGGACAAGCTGTTTTTATTTGTAGTATATCAACACATCTTTTCTCTATTGTTGGTGATTTTTGGAGTCTTTATTTTTCTACTAAGAACTCTGATGTTCCTTGGAAAAGAATTAAAAGAATACTGCTTAGAGAATCTGAAAAGAAAGATTTTAAAGATAATAGTGTTAAAAAAATTAACAGTATAGCTTTTTTGAATGTTTCAGTAGAAAAAGATGGCAGAAGTATATTAAGAAATTTTGATTTAGAAATTATTTCAAACGATAAAATCGTTTTAATTGGAAATACTGGAGTTGGAAAAACTACAATTTTAAATTTAATAGTACTTTTTGATAATATATCATCCGGCAAAATTCTAATAAATAACAAAGATTTATACAGCATAGACATTAAAAATTTTAGATATAAAATATCCTACTTCACTCAGGATTCATTTTTATTCAATACAACTATCAGGGAGAACGTTTTATTAAATTTGGATTGTAATAATCTGGTAAATCAAAAATATTTAGAAATTAAAAAAATATGCAAACTTGAAAATTTAAACGATAAAAAAGTTGTAGGAAATAAAGGCATATTTGTTTCGGGGGGAGAAAGACAAAGGATAGCTTTAGCAAGATGCTTAATGAAAAATTTTGAAGTTTTATTGCTGGACGAATTTGGTAATTCTGTTCATGAAAATATGGAAATGGAAATTTATAAAAATCTGCTCAATTTTTATAAAGATAAAATAATTGTTGCTGTTTCCCATAGAACAAATATTTCTAATTTATTTGATAAAAAAATTCAATTGTAAATTGTTATCGAGGTATAAATGATTCAAAAAAGAATATTTTTCATAAACAATTTTATTATAATATTGGCTATAGTTTTTATGTTTATTTTTTTTATTCCGATGTTTACAATTAATTTTCCTTTGGATTATAAAATCATTAAAAATAACTTAATAGTAGACGCGGGAAATATAAATATGAAAAAAGATTTATTTGTAAAACTTGAAAACAATACCGTAATTATAAACCATAATACTGGAAGTTTTAAAATTGATAGACATGATGTTCAAGGAAACCAGATTATTTTAGATATACGGCAATTGAATGTTAGTAGAGAAAACGATTTAAAAGTATTTTATGATTTTAAAAAAAATGTTATAAGTTATATCTCAAAAAAAGTTGTACAGTAAATAGCTGGCATTTGCCAATTTCAACAAAGCATTTTTCCTTTTTCAAGACTTCTACGCTTATTTTATCATTTCTTTTCGTTAAAATTTGGACTCATTGTATTTTTATAATTTTTCGACCTGCAAGAAATCAAGCTCTACCGGGGTAGGTCTGCCAAATATTGTTACCATAACCCTAAGTTTACCTTTTTCTTGATTAATTTCATCAACAAGCCCAATGAAATGTTTGAACGGCCCCTCAGTAATACGCACATTCTCTTCTTTCTCAAATAATACTGCCGGTCTGGGCTTAGAAGCAACGGGGTTAGCGGCAATGTTAAGAAGACTTGCAACTTCGTTCTGTGCCATTGGAGTAGGTTTTACGCCACCAAGAAAACTCGTAACCCCAACAATATTTCTGATAAGCCAGTAGGTTGTATTATTTATTGTCATTTCCACAAAAACATAGCCAGGGTAGAACTTTCTTTTTCTAATTATTTTTTTATTTTGTTTTACTTCAACTACTTCTTCAGTAGGAACAAGTATCTGTGAAATGACGTCGTGCATGTTTAGACCAGCAACAGACATTTCCAAACTTTTCTTTACTCTATACTCGTATCCTGAATAAGTATGAAGAACGTACCATTGATTTGCCATTTTTACTCCAGCTTATAATATAATTCTTACAATTGTACCCAAAAGCAAGTCGACAGTACTTACAAAACTAGACATGATAATAACAAAAATAATTACCATGATAGTAGCCCCTGCCACTTCTTTTTTGCCAAGCCAAGTAACCTTTGTAAGCTCGTGATATGCATCTCTAAAAAATCTGATGATGTTCTTAATTAAATTCATTTTATACCTTTGTTAATATCATTCAAAAACAGGGGCAGAAGGATTTGAACCTCCAAAGCTGGTTTTGGAGACCAGCAGTTTACCGTTAGCTTATGCCCCCAAGCAACTTAACTTAGTAAACTACTTCGTTTCTTTATGCTCGGTGCGTTTCCTGCAATTTTTACAGAACTTTCTTAATGCAAGCTTCCCTTCTTGCTTTTTGCCTTTGTCGAAGTAGTAATTTCTATTTTTGCATTCACTGCACGCCATGGTTATAATAACTCTTTCTGCCATCTTGTTGATTCTCCAATTCTATTTGTATACCACTGTTTTAAAGATAAGCCATGTTTCTTTTAAATTTTCTAAAATAGCAGAGCTAGTCTCTCTGCTTTATTATTATGCAATATTATTCAACAATTTCAGTAACAACGCCAGAACCTACTGTTCTCCCGCCTTCTCTTATTGCAAATCTCAGTTGTGTTTCCATTGCTACTGGCATTATCAATTCTATATCCATCGTTATGCTATC
>BNVZ01000008.1 GCA_025998475.1 Endomicrobiia bacterium
GGAGTTAAATAGAAAGATTTATCAGATGATTATAGTAGAAAACATTAAAGTATTTGTTAAAAGGTTCAAAATAGTACAGAATAGATACAGAAAACCGTAAAAGACGCTTTGGACTGCGATTTAACTTAGGTTTCAGGTATTTGTAATTCTAAAATTTAATACTCAAGTTGTGTGAGATGTCCGATGGGTCTTTAAAAAGTCCAAAAGAAATGATAGAATAAATAGCGTGGTCATTATGTATAGATATTTTTCCAAACTCATGATTTGAAATCTTGCCTTTTTGTTCGCCTTTACTAGACTTATTATGTTTACAAGTCGTAACAGCTAGAAACTTTTAGAGATTTCAACATTAACAACAATAGACCTCTTACATAACTAACATACAAAAGTACAATAGAAGTACTATGAAACAGAAAAAGAAAGCAGGCGGGTCGGGTGGATGGGTTTAGGATTAATGGGAGTAAAGAAAGCATTTGATAAAACAGTAAGGATAGTCAGGAAAGAAGAAAAGATAATGAGAGGGGGCAAAAAGGTTCAAAATAGTACAGAATAGATATAGAAACCGCAAAAGACCCTTTGGATTGCGATTTAAATTGAGTTTCAGGTATTTGTAATTCTAAAATTTAATACTTAAGTTGTGCGGGAGGTCTACCGAATCGCTTTGTCGGTTCTTTTTAGTTTACCGTCAAATGTCTTTTGAATCGTTGGCTTGCCGCAAGGCAACGCCAGACGCAAGTGATAGTTTGGAAAAAAATCTAATACAGAAAATTTATAAAAAAGGACTAAGGTTAGAATTTTAAATGAGATTATGAAAAGAAATGATGTAAGAAATGTTGCTATTATAGCACATGTAGACCACGGTAAAACAACTATAGTTGATTCTCTATTGAAATTTTCAGGACAGTTTATCGTTAAAAGTGATGAAGCTCAAGATATGGTTTTGGATTCTAATCCTCTTGAAAGAGAAAGAGGCATAACTATTTTGGCAAAATGTACTTCTGTAAACTATAAAGGGAACACCATAAACATAGTAGATACTCCTGGACATGCTGATTTTGGTAGTGAAGTAGAAAGGGTTTTAAAAATGGTTGACGGTGCAATACTTATGGTTGACGCGGTTGAAGGTCCCATGCCACAAACACGTTTTGTTTTAAGAAAGGCTCTTGCCTTGGGATTAAAGCCTATCGTTATTATCAATAAGATGGACAGATCTAATGCGACTCCAAGCATTGTTGTAGATAATGTTTTCGATTTGTTTATGAAACTTGGCGCAACAGACGAACAACTTGATTTTCCAATTCTCTATGCTTCAGGGCGGGAAGGCTGGGCAAGCACAACCATGGAAAATAGGGGAATGGACATAGCACCTGTTTTTATAACAATTTTATCTCATGTTTCACCACCGGAAGCAAATATTGAAAAACCTCTTCAAATGCAAATAACGATGCTTGGTTATAATAACTTTTTAGGCAATGTAGGCATAGGCAGAATTTTAAATGGTGTTGTAAAAAAAGGTCAGACCATAGCGCTTGTAAGCGATATAAATATAAATTCCCCTAAAATTACAAAAGCGGTACGTATAGACAAATTTCACGGACTCGGAAAGCAAGAAGTTGAAAATGCGCAAGCAGGAGATATAGTGTCCATAGCCGGTCTTGAAGGCATAGAAGTGGGCGACACAGTGTGTAGTATTGACAATATACTTCCACTACCAAAACTTTCTATAGACGAGCCTACGGTTTCAATGAATTTTCTTGTAAATAACTCGCCTTTTGCAGGACGCGAAGGTAAATTTTTGACAAGTAGACATATAAAAGCACGTCTTGATAAAGAGGCGCAAACAAATGTTGGCCTAAAAGTTGAAACTTTGGAAGGAGAAGGAAGATTTAAAGTCTCAGGAAGAGGAGAGTTGCATTTAACTATTCTAATTGAAACCATGCGTCGCGAAGGTTTTGAGCTTTCAGTTTCAGCTCCTGAAGTTATATACAAAGAGAAAGATGGAAAGATTTACGAACCAATGGAATTTCTTACTTTAGATATAGAAAGCCAGCATCAGGGGGCTGTTTTTGAACTTGTCGGCAAAAGAGCTGCAAAGCTTGAAAATATGGTCAGCGAAGGCGAAGATAGAATACGTCTTGAATACATAATACCTTCCAGAGCTTTAATAGGTTTTAAAAATGAGTTTTTAACTAACACACGCGGACAGGGAATTATGCATCATAGCTTCTATGATTATCTACCTAAAGTCAACGTTGCAGATTTAAGAACAAATGGAGTTTTTATAGCAAAAGAACAGGGCAAAACTACAGCTTACGCATTAGATAGTTTGCAAACCGGCGGACAGCTCTTTGTAGAACCCGGCGTTGAAGTATATGAAGGAATGATAGTAGGACAAAATTCCAGAGAAAACGATTTGGTCGTAAATCCGTGTAAGTTAAAAAAGTTGAGCAATATGAGAAGCAAAGGATCCGATGATGCTGCAATGCTTACGCCTCCCAGACTTATGAATCTTGAGCAATCTGTTGAGTATATTGCCCAAGACGAACTTGTAGAAATTACTCCAAATTCAATACGTTTAAGAAAAAAGATTTTAAACCATCTATTAAGAAAACGTTCTTCACAAAATGAATCCGAAGAATAAAATTTATAGCTAACTTGGAGGAAAAACTTATGAAAAAACTTTTAGTTGCACTTGCGACATGTTGTGGTATAGTGTCTCAATCTTTTGCAACAGAAACTGAATTTATCAAAGATTCATAAGTCTGGGAGGCGTAAGCATTGCAGCATCATCGGATCCTTTGCTTCTCATATTGCTCAACTTTTTTAACTAACACACGCGGACAGGGAATTATGCATCATAGCTTCTATGATTATCTACCTAAAGTCAACGTTGCAGATTTAAGAACAAATGGAGTTTTTATAGCAAAAGAACAGGGCAAAACTACAGCTTACGCATTAGATAGTTTGCAAACCGGCGGACAGCTCTTTGTAGAACCCGGCGTTGAAGTATATGAAGGAATGATAGTAGGACAAAATTCCAGAGAAAACGATTTGGTCGTAAATCCGTGTAAGTTAAAAAAGTTGAGCAATATGAGAAGCAAAGGATCCGATGATGCTGCAATGCTTACGCCTCCCAGACTTATGAATCTTGAGCAATCTGTTGAGTATATTGCCCAAGACGAACTTGTAGAAATTACTCCAAATTCAATACGTTTAAGAAAAAAGATTTTAAACCATCTATTAAGAAAACGTTCTTCACAAAATGAATCCGAAGAATAAAATTTATAGCTAACTTGGAGGAAAAACTTATGAAAAAACTTTTAGTTGCACTTGCGACATGTTGTGGTATAGTGTCTCAATCTTTTGCAACAGAAACTGAATTTATCAAAGATTCATTAAAAAAGACAGTATCACATTTAACACAGCATATCTCAACGAACAATACACAAATAAACAGTTGGTAAATTTTGGCTTAGAGTTTATAAACACAACAGACAGAATCCTTCAAAATGTTCAAGAACAGGGAACAACAGCAGCAATAATTGTTTCTAGTGTAGTATTATTCTATTGTGATAAAGCAGTTTCAACTACACTGCATGAAACTGGACACGGCTTAAGAGCAAAATCTTATGGCATAGATTATCAACTTTTACTTGATGACCGCGACGAATCTCCCTTTAAAAAAGATGAAAACTTTTTTAAATTTTTTTTAGGAGAATTACTTAACACAAAAAGAGCGGCATGTAGTGTAGATACCAAACAAATGGAGGGCTTGGAAAAATCTTTGGATAAGAGTTCTGCCTACAATGGTTTAATTATCTTTGCCGCCGGTGGAATGAATAATGAAGTGCAACTTGCTGAAAAAATCAGTGATGATATTTATTCAAAAAAGAAAAAGCCCGGTTTGTTCTCCTATGCGATGTATTTAAGTAACAGACTGTCTCCTATTTTGTATGGCTACATGGCAGAAAAACCGGGAGATGATCCTTTTTCGATACAGTATCACTTCAAGCAACGAGGTGAAAATAATTTTAAAAAAGAGACAATAAGCAACGCCGGATGGATATCTTTATTACTAAGCGCAACAACGTACTCTGCGCTTACAGATAAACCTCTTCAGTTTCATGGTTTTAGAATTCCTGATATTTTTCCTTACATAACAAAAAGAGGTATGTCTTATAAGGCTGTCAGTGGATATGAAGTACGCGATGGTTTAATTTAATATTTGGTTTGGAAAGAGCATTCAAAATAGAACCTGCTACTGAATGTAGTTTAGGTATTAGTCACCACATGATAGATAACAAATTCCCTATATCTTACAGCGGCATAGTTACTTTTGGACAAGGATTTGATTTTGAAGCATCATGCTCTATTCCGCTTTCAAAAAGTTTTTCCCTAGGCGCCGGTTGTGAAATATATTCTGTAAAAAGTTTGCAGGGGCAAAGAAATGCAACGACAAATATGAAAGAAAGCAACGGTTTCAGCAAGAATTTCTTTGCTTCTGTGTCTTATAGATTTTAAGTTCACAAGTTCAAGCAACTAAGACAACATTATGACGAGCGCATGAAAAAGGTTCCTTTGAGGCGGCTGATTTTAGACTCAAAACGAATTCCATACCTGACAGATACGGAAAACTTTTGGATTTTTGAGATTTAATTTAAAGCTTGAAATGTATAATTTTAAAACCATGGGTTTGGAAAAGAGGTCTATTTTTATGATTTTATCTGCAAACGAAAATGGGCTCAAGCGCCCGCGCCCATGGTCTTGCGAGGTGTGCGAGGTTGCCTTTCGTCGTAAGATGCTTTCCATGCAACCTCAATATAAAATGGGTTGATCAACCCATTTGAAAAAATAGCAAGAAGTCCCTGAAAAAATACGACCTAAGCATTCCTATTTATTGATTCAACAAACTTATCCATAATCCAACTTATATCGTTTGGACCGCTTGACGCCCTAAGGTTTACCGCCGCTAGTGCTTATGAGATTACCACAAGCTTTTGATTCGGTCTTCGCATATCATAATATTCTTGACACGTCTCAAATCCTATCCATTTATTTAAACTTCTACTTGTTTTGTTTGCGTTTGTTTTGTCATTGTTGTCACTTATGCCTACATTTATGCTTGCTTGATTATTTTGCCCTTTGGTATAAATTACAGAAATCACAAAAACGGTGGAACTACTTGCCTTCAAAAATTTCTGTCAATGCCGTTTTGGCACCAGAATGCCCTTGTTCTGCTGACTTTTTAAACCAGTTAATTGCTTCTTTGTAATCTTGTTTTACTCCTTCTCCTTCGTGATACATCGCACCCAAACCATTTTGAGCCCAAGCATTTCCTTGTTCCGCTGACTTTTTAAGCCAGTTAATTGCTTCTTTGTAATCTTGTTTTACTCCTTTACCTTCGCGATACATCGCACCCAAGTTATATTGAGCCTTGGCATCTCCTTGTTCTGCTGACTTTTTAAACCAGTTAATTGCTTCTTTGTAATCTTGTTTTACTCCTTCTCCGTCATGATACATCGCACCCAAACCATTTTGAGCCCAAGCATTTCCTTGTTCCGCTGACTTTTTATACCAGTTAATTGCTTCTTTGTAATCTTGTTTTACTCCTTCTCCGTCGCGATACATCACACCCAAGTTATATTGAGCCTTGGCATCTCCTTGTTCTGCTGACTTTTTAAACCAGTTAATTGCTTCTTTATAGTTTTGTTCTACTCCTTTTCCTTCGCAATACATCACACCCAAGTTATATTGAGCCTTGGCAAATCCTTGCTCTGCTGACTTTTTAAACCAGTTAATTGCTTCTTTGTAATCTTGTTTTACTCCTTCTCCGTCGCGATACATCAAACCCAAGTTATATTGAGCCCAAGCATTTCCTTGTTCTGCTGACTTTTTATACCAGTTAATTGCTTCTTTATAGTTTTGTTCTACTCCTTTTCCTTCGTGATACATCGCACCCAAACCATTTTGAGCGTCAGCATTTCCTTGTTCTGCTGACTTTTTAAACCAGTTAATTGCTTCTTTATAGTTTTGTTCTACTCCTTTTCCTTCGTGATACATCAAACCCAAGTTATATTGAGCCCAAGCATTTCCTTGTTCTGCTGACTTTTTATACCAGTTAATTGCTTCTTTATAGTTTTGTTCTACTCCTTTTCCTTCGTGATACATCGCACCCAAGTTATTTTGAGCGTCAGCATTTCCTTGCTCTGCTGACTTTTTAAACCAGTTATATGCTTTTTTGCAATCTTGTTTTACTCCGTATCCGTTGTCATACATCACACCCAAGCCGTATTGAGCTTGGGCAAATACTTGTTCCGCTAACTTTTCGATCTGATCAATTTCTCTACAACCATTTGTACATATGAACATTGCTAGTACTACTAGCATATTCCTTACGCTTTTGTACTTGCCTAGAAACTTTACTCTTATCATCCTTTTTCTCCTTGACATAAAACGTGCCAAAATGTAAGAAATCAGAAATTATCACATGGAAACATCAGAAAATTTTAATGCCGTAACCAAAACCAAAACAACGTCCTCTTGTCAAGATAAAACTGTTTGCAGCGATTGTTAATAATTACTAATACATCCACTTCTATTTATTGATTCAACAAACTTATCCACAATCCAACTTGTATCGTTTGGACCACTTGACGCTTCAGGATGAAACTGCACCGATACAAAAGGTTTTGTTTTATGTTTTAATCCCTCTACTGAATTGTCGTTTGCATTTTCAAACCACAATTCCCAATCAGTCTGTATCGAACTTTTCTCAACTGCATACCTGTGATTTTGACTTGACATATACGCTTTTCTCTCAGGAAGAGAAAAAACAGGCTGGTTATGGCTTCTATGGCCGTGATTTAGCCTTTTTGTCTTTGCTCCTGAGGCGAGAGACAAAAGTTGATGACCTAAGCATATCCCCAAGATAGGTTTATTTGAACCTAAAACATCTTTTTTTATTCTCTCAACCAAATCTGCCGTATTTTTCGGATCTCCTGGACCATTGCTTATAACCCATCCATCGCATTTTATTGTTGAAAAATCCATATCCCACGGCAAAACCTCGACTTCGCATCCCCTTTCCATAAGCATTCTCATAATATTCCATTTTGCGCCACAGTCAATAACCGCAACTTTTTTGGAACCCTTACCCATTGTTACTTTTTCTTTAGTAGATACTGACGGCATTAAATTATATTTCGACGGATCCACGTACTCATCATCTTTAAAATTTTTTAAGAATTCAAATTTATTTTTATCCTGATGTTTTGCACCTTCAGGAACAATTCTGCCCCAAAGATTTCCACTTTCTCTTATAACCTGCACCAAATATCTTGTATCTATTCCGGCGATTCCTGGTACATTCTGACTTTTCATCCAATCTTGGAGAGAAATTCCACCATCATGATGGTGACAGCCATCGTAAATATCAGAAACTATAATACCTTGCGTTTTTATTGACGCACTTTCATGTCCTTTAGACATAAAGAGATCCCCATTTTTAGGCATAGGTACTCCATAATTACCTATAAGGCAAAAACTAAAAACGAGAATTTGCCCTAAATACGACGGATCTGTCATGGCTTCACTGTAGCCAAGCATACCCGTATTAAAAACCATTTCACCACTGACAATTACGCCAGCACCTATGGCTCTCCCATTAAGCGTTACACCGTTTGAAAGTTCAAGATAAGCCCTTTTGTATTTTCTTTCTAAAATATCTTTCTGCTTTTCCGTCTCATAATCTATACCACAATTTTCTTTCCGCATTTGTAGTATCACTCCTGTTTGGTCTCGCAAACTACTTATTTGAAAATTTATATATATTCTACAGTCAGTTATGGTCAAACCACTCCAGGTTATACTTCTTATACCTACCTTTAACATTTTCATGGCAGCGACAAGAGAGGCTATGTCTCCTTAAACCATAAGCAAAAAAGCAGCAACTGCAACAACATGATAAAACATATGTCCTTCCAATAGAAGCCATCTTAATAAGTACAATACATATTGGCATAAGGATTTTTGTTACCCGCCGCATACTTTGAAAAAGATTCTATTTTCAAATGACTTAAATCTTTTTTAAAAGTCTTTGCATAAAAATCAATATGCGATTGAAGAAATGCAATATCCCCGCCGTTAAGATGAACTTTTACAGCCTCTTTTCCAAATTTATACTCATCCTGATTACCGTTTATATAAATAGCTCCGCCGTGTATTCCGGTTCCACAAAATCTTCCGATTATTTCCTCCGATTTTTCAAGATTTAAACCAAGAAGAATAATTGCGCCACCTGCCATATACTCGCCAAGAAACTCACCGGCTTTACCCCCCACGACAATTATAGGCTTCATGTCTTTATATTCTTTCATATGAATACCAACTCTATAGCCTACATTTCCCTCAACATAAACCTCTCCGCCCCTCATAGCATAACCTAAAGTATCGCCACAATTGCCGTGTACTATTATCCTGCCGTAATTCATTGTATTACCTACAGCATCCTGACCATTACCAAAAATTTCAAGCTCTGCGCCGTCCATATACGCCGCCATATCATTTCCAGGCGTACCATAAATTTTGACCTTAACTTTATCAGGCAGCCCTCTGCCTATGTACCTCTGTCCGAAAACATTCTTTAAAACAATATCTTTGTCTGTTCTAGCTACATCGTCTATTAAGCTGTTTAAATCACGATAGTAAACATTTAAAGCATCTATAGTCTTCATAGGTCACACCCTTTATGATTCCATATTTTTTTTGTTCTTTCTTCTTTTGGATATACGTTAAGACCAATGTCTTTCAATGTTATATCATACTCAAGAGTTGAAAGTTTTGTTCTGTCATTTATAAGAGCCGTATAAATTCCGGCTCTTTGGTTATGATTAATAAGGACAAAGCCTATCAAGTTATCATTTAAAACATTTAATCTACGAAGTTTATCCTTTGTTGAGTCTGTAACGATATTGCTTGATCCTGAGGCGTTTATGATACCAGCCGAAATAAGCTGCATTCCAAAAAATGAAATTGCATTCATAGCAAAAGCCGCAGGAGCTTTTGTTTTTGCTCCTACCATATTAAGACCTGCGATCTCGCCTTGATTTGAGGCATTTGGCCACAAAGCGAGCACCCTGCTCTCACTTAAAAGTAAATCTAAAGACTCAACACAGTCACCTGCCGCATAAATTTCTTGCTCCGAAGTCTGCATGTATTCGTTAACAACTATTCCTTTTGACGTTTTTATGCCGGCGGCTTTTGCAAGATCTGTATTGGGGCGAACGCCTACCGCGACTATCAAAATGTCGCATTCGAGAACTCTTCCGTTTGACAGCACAACTTTACTTACGTC
This sequence comes from Endomicrobiia bacterium, assembly GCA_025998475.1. GTDB lineage: Bacteria > Elusimicrobiota > Endomicrobiia > Endomicrobiales > Endomicrobiaceae > Endomicrobiellum. The sequence continues at coordinate 9,353 of BNVZ01000008.1, forward strand.
TTTTTCGCCTCGAACTTCAGAAATACTCGTCTGGAGTTCGAAATTAATATCATTTTGTTCTATATGGTTTTGTATGATATCAGCGGCAGGCTTATCTAAAACCGACGCCATGACCCTATCTGCCAAATCTATGACCGTTATGCTTTCAACCTGCTTTGACAAACCTTCGGCTGCCTTTAGGCCTATAAGCCCTGCTCCTGCAACAACCACTCTCGATTTTTTTGTTATTTTCTCTTTAAGCCTTACGCTTTCTCTATACGTTAAAAACGTAAAAACATTTTTTTGTTTATTAAAATCTAAATTTTTAATTTGTGGAATAAATGGACTACTACCGGTAGCTATAAGAAGCTTATCGTATCCTAGTTTTTTATCTCCGTTTACAAGAACTTCCTTTTTTTCTGTATCTATTTTTTTGGCTTCAGTATTTAATAGCACTTCTATGTTTCTAGATTTATAAAAATCAACGCTTCGATAACACATATTCTTTGGCTCTACTTTACCGTTTAAATAGTAAGAAATTAACGGTCTTCCATAGGCACCAAATTCCTCATCTGAAATTATCGTTACACTGCCCTTTGTATCATTTGTTCTTATAATATCTGCAGCACTTACTCCTGCTGCGCTGTTGCCTATTATTAAATATCTCATTTCAATGCCTCCGCACCATCTTCATCAAGAAGCTTTATTGCATCGTTAGGACAGTTTTCAACACAAAGGGATGCACCATAATCGATACACAAATCACATTTTGAAATGGCCTTTCCATCGTTACTCTTTTTGATTGCGCCAAAAGAGCAAACCAAAACACACGACAGACAGCTTACACATTTTTCTTTGTCATTACGAACTAGTCCTTTTTCATCTTTATACATTGCTCCGGATATGCAAGCTTTTACACACTTTGGACTCTTGCAGTGACGGCACTGCAACGCAAAATACGAAACGGTTCCTTGCTGCAGAATCTCTTCAATAACTATAGCAGAAGTTATATCTTCCTGTTTGTGGGCTTTTATTACATCCTTGGATTTTGAGTGAGATGTTCTACAGTAAACCTCGCACAGCCCACACCCCAAGCATTTGCTTTCGAACGCATAAATTTTTTTCATATCTTCCTCTCATGTACATCATTCTCAAAAATCTCGAGAATCCACTTTATTTTTAAAGGTAGCAACATAACCCTACCTTCGCAATGTCGTTGCATCGCTAAAATCACAAAGTTTGAAGATGACAGACAAAAACGACAACACATCTATTCGCCTGCATATTTTATGCCAAGTATCTCTAATTCTTTTTCGTTCAAATCAACCCCCCTAAGCATGAGTCTGTTTCCTCTCAGACTGTCAATGGCATTGATTCCCATCCCGCCAAGCATTTCCTTAATTTCGTGGCTCCACGCGGATATCAAATTTACAAGCCTTCTGTGCATAATATCCGGATTTAACCTTTTTACAAGTTCAGGTTCTTGAGTTGCTATACCCCAATTGCATTTTCCGGTTGAACACGAATGACACATATGGCAACCCATAGCTATAACAGCGGCAGAACCTATATAAACGGCATCTGCGCCTAATGCAACAGCTTTAACTATATCAGCACTGTTTCGAATACTTCCAGCGATGATAAGAGAAACTTGATTCCTTACGCCTTCCTCTCTCAATCTTTGATCTATAGCAGCTAATGCGAGTTCTATAGGAATCCCTACATTATCTCTCACCCTTGTAGGCGCTGCGCCCGTTCCCCCGCGAAAACCGTCAACAACAATAGCGTCGGCACCAGCCCTTACTATTCCAGAGGCTATGGCAGCCGTATTATGAACAGCAGCAATTTTTACAAGAACAGGTTTTTTATAGTCTGTAACTTCTTTTAACGAAAATATAAGCTGTCTTAAGTCTTCTATCGAATAAATATCGTGATGAGGAGCCGGGGAAATCGCGTCTGAACCTATAGGAATCATTCTTGTGGCAGAAACATCTGCGCCGACCTTTCTGCCAGGTAAATGCCCTCCAATACCCGGTTTAGCACCCTGCCCTATTTTAATTTCAATGGCAGCTCCGACGTTTAGATACTCTTTGTGAACACCAAAGCGTCCCGAAGCAACCTGAACGATTGTATTTTTACCATACTTATAAAAATCTTTATTTAGACCGCCTTCTCCTGTGTTATAACAAATCCCAAGTTCTGTGGCGGATCTTGCAAGAGACTCGTGAGCATTTCTTGAGATTGAACCATAACTCATTGCAGAAAACATTATAGGAACACTGAGTTCAATCTGAGGAGGCATTCTTGTCACAAGTTCGCCCTTAGCATCAAATTCAAGTTTGTCAGGTTTTCTTCCTATCATAACCTTTGTTTCCATGGGCTCGCGTAAAGGATCTATCGATGGATTGGTAACCTGGCTTGCGTTAATCAGCATTTTATCCCAATAAATAGGAAAAGGTTTTGGATTTCCCATGCTGGAGAGCAAAATTCCACCCGTTTGAGCCTGCTTATAAATTTCTTTGATCGCAGCCCCTGTCCAGTTTGCATTTTCTCTAAACTCAAGAGGATATTTTTTTATTATCAAAGCCCTTGTAGGGCATAAAGAAACGCATCTATGACAGTTGACGCATTTACTATCATCAGAACTTATAGTCTCATCTTCTGCATCGTATGAATGCACGTTATTAGCGCACTGCTTTACACATACCTGACACAAAATACATTTCCCTTCATTTCTTATTATTTCAAACGCAGGAGTACTAAGGTTTAAGCTCATTCTTGTTCCCCTTCAAGTAAAGCGATAACCGGCTCTCCGCCCTTTGGAGACCACACTCTATCCGGATTATCGCATATTATTCTTATTGCGCTTTCTTCGCTTGCAACGTAAGTTCTGTCGCCTTTTTCAGCAGCGATTAAAGAACGAAGCTTAATTCTATCGTTTAGCGCTATCATTCCCTTTTCATATCCTAAAATTATCGAGAACGGACCGTTAACCAATGCACTTGCATAAACCGACCTCATGCTTTTTAATTCGTGTTGCAGTTCTTTACTTTCTCTTTCTATATCATCCCAAAAAGGAGCGGCAACTATTTTTATTACTTTTTCCATAGGGATATTGTGCTTTCTTACAAGCATGTCAAAAAGATATGTTATTACTTCGGTATCAGTCTGAAGAGTGCACTTGTATCCGTACATTTCCACAAATCTTCTATTGGCATCGTAAGAAGATATTTCACCGTTATGCACTACAGACCAGTTAAGCATTGTGAAAGGATGAGCCCCACCCCACCACCCGGGCGTATTTGTAGGAAATCTCCCATGGGCCGTCCACATATGAGCTTCGTATGTGTCAAGCATAAAAAATTTGCCGATATCTTCAGGATATCCTACACCTTTAAATGCTCCCATATTTTTCCCGCTGGAAAAAATATAGGCACCTTCATATTCTGTATTTATTTTAATTACGCATCTTGACGTGAACTCAGCTTCGTCTATAAAATCTTCTTTTACCATGTAGGTTCTAGGATGGACAAAATAACGCCATATTAAAGGTTTGTTTGTAACGCCAGGAACAGGTCGCGTTGGAATATTTCCGGCACTTTCGATATCGAAATGTTTTGCAATAAAATCCTCAGTTTGTGTTTTAACGCTTAAATTGTCATAAAATATGTGAAGTGCATAAAAGTCTTTATACTGTGGGTAAATACCGTAAGCCGCAAAACCACCTCCAAGCCCATTTGAGCGATCATGCATTAAAGCAATAGAATTGATAATCTCTTCACCACTAAATCTTACGCCTCTCTTATTTATAACACCACTTATGGCACATCCTGACGGAATTCTTAATTCTCCTTCTTTTAGCATTTAATTCCTCCACACATATAAACACCGCATTATAGTTGGTCACACGCCACGACAGACGCATGAAAAGTATTTTACTGTAAGGAGTTAATCTCATCTCGCCAGCCAAAATAGGCAAAGTTTTCAACGAGTCTACTTAGCCAGAACAATTACATCTCACATCAGTCACAAGAACAGCGCTTTTCGTTAATTGAGCGGCAGCAAGCACAGAAGCAACTATTACGACGACAATTGACAAAGCATGCACCCTTCGTACATACGTCCGATGTAACATTACTACTACCATGTTCCGTGGATTCTACAGAAAAAAATATGATATGTCAAATTTCTCCGTATTTTTATCAAACAAAAAAACACCGAAAGTTCTCATTTCATTTATTTTTTATTACGCTACTTTTGCAACTTCAACTAACTGTCCAAACGTTACATTGTCGTTTACGGCAATTTCTGCAAGCATTTTTCTGTCTATTGCAATATTAGCTTTTTTGAGACCAGCAATAAACTTGTTATACGAAATATCTCTTTCTCTTACAGCAGCATTTAAGCGAACTATCCAAAGAGTTCTAAAATTTGCTTTATTATCTTTTCTTCCCGTATATGCATAATTAAGAGACCTTTCTACCTGTTGAATAACCATTCTCCAACGATTTTTTTTTGTCGCATAAGATCCTTTTGCAAGTCTAAATATTTTTTTCTTTCTTTGTCTTGTATATACAACGCTTTTCGTACGCATCTTAAATCTCCTTGATTGTGTAATAACAACTTGGATTTGCCTAAAAACTCCTATCAAGTCGCTGCCAATATTACTCTATTTCTGTTTAAGTATCCACAGACAAAACCGCAAAATGTATCAAAACACAAAAAACCAAAAATCATCACGGTAAAACATCAAAAAAACTTCTGATTCCACAAACAACTACAGACTGACACTAAAGGAAAATACCCAAATCATCTTGGCTCCTTATGAGATCTTTAATTCCACTCTGCTGCCTAGAGCTTTAAGTTCACCCTCATCACAGACGACTTATGCACAAAAATTACTCATACATTTCTTTTTCACCTCCTGTATAGCACTGCCTCACACCAGCAAAATTCCCTTCGTTAGAAAGTTCCTCGCAAACCTTGCAAATCTCTTTGTAGTTGCCGCCGGCAATCACTATCTCATTGATTTTATTGGCCAAACCAATCATCTCTTGAGTGTATTTCACGTTCTCATCCAACCTTTTAACGTTAGGTTTCTTCTTCAAAACAGACTCATCAAGATCTACAATTTTCCCCCAAGCCACAAGAGTTTCCTTTGCAAGTTTTAAAGCAGTTTCCCAAGCATCATGCCCCAATCCCAATGCTCTTGTTTCCTATTAATACGATTGGTATAAACTTGAACATAACAATAACCACTAGAAACTTCATGAGCTTGCCTGCAAGCCTCAACAGCCTTAGCAAAAGCTTCTCGATACTGTTTATATCCAAACCCTTCCACCCTTTAATAGCCCTTTTCTTTTCCTCAGCATTTTGCGCAGGAGTTTCTCTATTTACAACATCATCTTTGTTTTTTTATCAGGACAATTCTTGTAAGAACTTAAGGCAAGACTAAATAAAACAATTGCAATCAATACTTTTTTTGTTTTCATAACTTCCTCCGTTATCTTTAGTTATTGACATCTAATTCTTGGGTCTGTCTAATTGTGAGTCTTAGCACTAAGACAGGGCAATGCCGTGTTAAAAGCTGTATGGCATTACTTTTTTCATAGTCTGCATATCAACATCTGCGACTATGAGGGCTTTCCTTGATTTTCTGTTTTGATTACCTGAATCACCCGTCATAAGATGTCTCTGTCCGGGTTTTTTGTACTTAACTTTTCCCGTCCCTGTAACTCTAAAACGTTTTTTTGCGCCACTGTGCGTCTTCATTTTAGGCATTTTCCCAACTCCCATTAATTACAACAAATACGAAACAATCTGTTATAAATATTATTTATTTTATTTTCTTTTTGGAACTAGCGTCAAAAATACTCTGGTGCCCATTGAATAAATTCTCCCTTCCGGCTCTGCTATGTCAACCAAAGCATCTTTTATTTTATCCACAACTTTAATTCCTAAATATTTATGCCGCATTTCTCTTCCAGAAAACATTGCAGTAAGCTGCACCTTATTTCCGCTGTCGATAAATTCTCTGGCATGCCTAATCTTGACTTCTAAATCATGCTCACCAATACGAGGTTTTATCCTAACTTCTTTTGTATGAGAAATTTTTTGCTTTTTTTTTGCCTCTTTTTCCTTCTTGTCTATTTCATACTTAAACCTAGAGAAATTAATTATTTTACACACAGGAGGACTTGCCTGTGGAGAAATTTCAACTAGATCTAGCTTCTCCGCACTCGCTCTCGCTAAAGCGTCGGCAATTTTTACTATGCCTACCATTGTACCACCGGAATCTACGAGTCTAACCTCAGGCACTCTAACAAATTGGTTTATACGAAATTTTTTGTTTTCGACAACTCCCTCCCTCTTGACAGTCAGAATTTTGCTTCTGCCAATTTCTAAATAAAAAATCGGAGTAGACATAAAATCCGCCCTGCAAACATAATAACACAAAAACTCTTTCTTTTACACTATACTCTTAGCCTTTTTCCTCAAGTTGCATATAAGCGATGGGCAAAGGTAAGACGGGACAGCCACTTTCCTACTAACCTTCGTTGATTGTACAATAAGCTATATCTTTTGTCAATTGAACAAGAAGCTGGGTTTCTCTAAAAACCATAGATTTTTGTTTTTAGAGAAACCCAAAATAATATCTAGCAGATACGGAAAATTTGGATTTTAAAATTTAATTTAAAGTTTGAAATATATAATTTTAAAACTGTAGGCTTGGAAAAGATACCCATTATTTTTTTGAAAATTTTAAAGTCCCTCTGGAATAACTTGTTTCTATTGTTTCGGTTGGAAGACCTATATTTTTTAGTAAATCAAGAAATGGATCTGGATCAAGCTCTTCGACATTGGTCATTTTTTTAACATCCCAATCACCCCTAGCAATCAAAATAGCTGTTGCAACGGCAGGGACACCCGCAGTATAGCTGATAGCTTGAGATTCAACTTCCTCATAACAAACCTTGTGGTCGCATATGTTATATATGAGAAGTTTTTTTTTGCGCCCGTCCTTTGTGCCTATTACTAAATCCCCTATACAAGTATTACCGATATAATCAGAAGCAAGAGTTTTAGGATCAGGAAGGCAAGCTTTTACTACTTTTAAAGGCACCACCTCAAGGCCTTCAGCTGTTTTAACTGGCTTTTCTGACAATAATCCTATATTTTTAAGCACATTGAAACAATTTAAGTAATGGTCGCTAAATCCCATCCAAAACCTTATTGAATTTGCATCAATATTCTTTGAAAGTGAATGAATTTCATCATGTCCGGTTAAATATATAGTTTGTTTACCTACTACAGGAAATTTATATACTTTTTTTTCAGAATGGATAGGTTTACATACCCACTTTTTATCTATCCATGTCCAAACTTTTACAAATTCTCTAAAATTGATTTCAGGATCGAAATTAGTAGCAAAATACTTACCATGGCTTCCTGCGTTGACATCCATTATGTCTATTGTGTCTATTGTGTCAAAAAAATGTTTCTTCGCATAAGCCGCATAAGCATTTACAACACCGGGATCAAACCCTGCTCCTAAAATAGCTGTTATAGATCTCGACCGACAGCGATCTTTACGTTTCCACTCATAATTTGCATACCATGGCGGATCTTCACATACTTTATAGGGTTCTTCATGAATCGCAGTATCTATATAAGCTGATCCTGTTTCTATACATGCCTCTAAAATTGACATGTTACAAAAAGATGATGCTAAATTTACGGTAATGGAAATTTTAAGATATTTCATTAACTCTATCATTTCAGGAATGTTTAAAGCATCTACTTGCATGGCTTGTATTTTCTTTGAAGTATCTTTATAATTTTTTTTACGTTCTATGCTTTCTAGTACTTGTTCACAGCTATCAAGCGAACGAGAAGCTAAATAGGTATTCCCGAACAAATCGTTATTTTGCGCAAATTTATGGGCAGCGACGTGAGCTACGCCACCTGCCCCCACAAGAAGTATATTCCTTTTTTCCATTTACTAAAACCTCCTACCATTATTGGTCAACTAACTTCTGCATAGACGCAAGCGCTATGGGAAGTTAGCGGAATAATACTGGCACTGGTATTGAACTACTTGAGCTTGAATCAAATGGAACCGGAACTAAACTGTGTAGAACTTATCTAAAGTTAAGCTCAAGCAATAGAGCTGAAGCTGAAGTTGGAGGTATAGTTAGTATCTGCTTGCAATTGCATCACCTGCATCTGCACCTGTGCCTTCATCAACCACGTGCCACTACAGTCAAAATAACTTCTTTCATCAATGTTCCTTGAAAAGAAGTATAATTTAAACGTACAAGAGGCGCTGAGGGATTGATTTGCAATAGGGCCAAAAGTCCGAGTTAATCAAGAGCTCCAACACCACAAAGTGAAAGCTCAAGGCACGAAGTTGCTGATGTGCAAACATTCGTTTACAACATGCAAACAATTGAAAGCAAGAAGCTAACACCAAAAAGTAAAAGGAGGCACAAAACACTCTCCTTACGTTTTTGCTTTGAGTTATTTTTGTTGGTATATTATAGCATATAAATATTAAATATATTTATTAGCCCTCCCGCACAACTTGAGTATTAAATTTTAGAATTACAAATACCTGAAACCCAAGTTAAATCGCAGTCCAAAGCGTCTTCTGCTATTACTTATCTATCTTTTAGACTATTTTGAACCTTTTAACAAATACTTTAATGTTTTCTGCTATAATCATCTGATAAATCTTTCTATTTAACTCTTTATCTTCTTTTGTCAGCGGGTGTTTCTTTGATCTCTTTTTTTAAAACCAGTGTGTTTGTATGTATTTTGCCTAAGGTCTCCTAAACTGTAT
>BNVZ01000009.1 GCA_025998475.1 Endomicrobiia bacterium
ACTAAAAAGCTGACAAAAGAAGATAAAGAGTTAAATAGGGAGATTTCATCAAAAAGGATTATAGTGGAAAATATCAAAAGTATTTGTTAAAAGGTTCAAAATAGTCTAAAGAATAGATAAGTAATAGCAAAAGACGCTTTGGACTGCGATTTAACTTGGGTTTCAGGTATTTGTATTCTTGAATTTAATACTTAGTTATGCAAGAGGTCTAATGTTTATAGATAAAGTTAGCATTTTTCTTGCAGGTGGACGTGGTGGCGACGGTTGTATTTCTTTTAGAAGGGAGAAATATGTCCCCTACGGTGGCCCAAATGGTGGTAACGGCGGGAAGGGTGGCGATATTTATTTTGAAGGCGATCTTCACAAAGCTACTCTTTTAGATTTATCTTACAAACCAAAGTTCAATGCACCAAATGGCGAGCAAGGACTGTCGAATAATAAGTTTGGCAGATACGGCAAAGATTTAATAATAAAAATCCCATTAGGAACCCTAATTTTTAAAAATGACGAGCTTTTTGCGGATATCAAGATTGCAGGCGAGCAGGTTTTAGTTGTTAAAGGCGGAAGGGGTGGAAGAGGCAACGCTTCTTTTAAAACTGGAAAACATGCTGCTCCAAGAATCGCAGAAAAAGGCGAGCCCGGAGAAACTGCGAAAGTTAATCTTGAACTTCGTTTGATTGCGGACGTCGGTTTTGTAGGTCTGCCAAATGCGGGAAAATCTACTCTTTTATCGCAAATCTCGGCTGCAAAACCTAAAATTGCAGATTATCCCTTTACAACATTAACTCCTAACTTAGGTGTTGTAAATTACAATGGGAAACATTTTGTAGTTGCTGATATACCCGGAATAATCAAAGGCGCTCATGAAGGGAAAGGTCTTGGGTTTGAGTTTTTAAGACATATAAGACGCACAAAAGTTCTTGTCCATTTGATAGATGTAAGTGGTTTTGATGACAAAGACCCTTATGAGAATTATAAAGTAATAAATAATGAATTAAAAAAATATTCAAAGTATCTTACAAAAAAACATATCGTGATAGCTTTAAACAAAGTTGATTTGTCTGAAGCGCAAAAACATATCAAAAAGTTTAAAAAACATTTAAAAACCAAAAAATTGTTTGAGGTTTCGGCTGCAACAGGAGAAGGCATTGGCGCGTTGCTTGAAGAGACAGTAAAAATGCTTGAAAAACCAATTCCTTTTAATCCTGAAGAAGAAATAGAAATCATACCAATAAAAAAATATGTTTATGAACCTGAATTTAAAGTTAATATCGACAAAAACGGCGTTTTTGTGATTACAGGCACTAAAGTTGAAAAACTTACGGAAATGACAAAATTTGGCGAGAACGAAGCATTAAGACGGTATCAAAACATTCTCAAAAAAATGGGTTTGGAAATAGAGCTTGAAAAAATGGGTGCTATACATGGAGATACAGTTAGGATTGCTGATTTTGAATTTACATTTGAAAAAGCTTCTTAGTTGTTTTTCCCTCTCCACTTGCAAAAGTGACAACAGCTAGCAGAATTTTATTGTTGTCGTACCGTTTTGGATCTCTTTTCAAGTTATTCTTGCAACTGCGACATTTGCAAGGAATGAAATAACTAAGTACTCTAAAAAGGACATGATTGCGTCCTTTAAGACTTAAGAAAAAATATGTTGGGAAAAGGAAGAAAAATAAATAAGAAATGATATACTCCAAAGTCATACAAATCCCTAAAAGAAAAGGAGAATCGAATGAGCTATCAAGAAGACAGTATTAATCTCCCTTTAGTGCATAAGGGCAAGGTTAGGAATGTGTATGATTTGGGTCAAAATTATTTAATTGTTGCTTCGGACAGAATATCGGCTTTTGATCATATTATTCCGACAGCAATTCCCGGGAAAGGCAAAATTTTGCATGAGCTTTCCATGTTTTGGTTTGATTTTATTCAAGGAATAGTGCCTAATCATATTATTACTGGAGATTTTGATGATTTTCCGAAAGTTCTTAAACAGTGTGAGTATTTGCGCGGCAGATCAATGATAGTAAAAAAAGCAAATAGAGTTGATATAGAGTGTATAGTAAGAGGGTATCTTGCGGGTTCCGGTTGGAAAGAGTATCAAAAATCGCAAACAGTTTGCGGTATAAAGTTGCCGGAAGGACTAAAAGAATCTTCTAAACTACCTGAACCTATTTTTACTCCGTCGAGTAAAGAAGAAGATGGCAAGCACGACGAAAATATTTCTTTTGAAGAAACAGTAAAAAGAGTAGGCAAAGAAACAGCAGAAAGCCTAAATGAAATTTCTGTTAAATTGTACAAAAAAGTAAGCCAATATTCTCTTTCAAGGGGCATAATACTTGCCGATACAAAACTTGAATTTGGTTTTTATGATAATCAACTGATACTGATAGACGAAATATTTACTCCTGATTCTTCAAGATTTTGGGAAGTTGATAAATACGAAGAAGGCAAACCTCAGGACAGTCTAGATAAACAGTACTTAAGAGATTATCTTGAAGGGGTAAAATGGGATAAGTCTTCACCTGCTCCGGAATTGACGAAAGGTATTGTTGAAAAGACAATGGAAAAATATATCGGTGCGTATGAAAAATTAACTGGGAGAAAATTCCAATGTTTGAGATAGAAATCTTTAAGAAAAAAGGGTTTAAAAATTCGCATGGAGAACATGTATTATCCGATATTTTCGAACTTGCTATTAAAGATATAACAAAAGTGGAATATTCCCCTTTGTATCTCATTGATGGCGATATAAATCTTTCTGAGGCAAAAATGACAGCGGTGGAATTGTTGAGCGATAAAATAACCGAATCTTATGCTGTAAGACGTTATTCCGATTTAAATTCTAAAACTGTTAATTTACAGATGCTGTCTGCTTCTGTAATAGAAGTTTGTTATAAAAAAGGCGTTACAGATACAGTGGTCGAAAGTGTGATGAAAGCTGTAAAAGATTTGGGCATTGACAAAGATATTAAAGTTAGAGCAGCACGCAAATATTATCTTTTCGGCACAGTATCGAAAACAGTTTTAAACATCATAGCAACAAAATTGCTAGCAAATACATTAGTTCAAGAGTATAAAATAAAATGAAAAGTACAACTAATTGCAAAATTATTGAAATCTTAAACTTGTCGGATGAGCAGTTGGCTGAGTTAAGCAGAAAAAATGTTCTTTCATTATCGCTTGCAGAAATGAAAGCAGTTCTGGATTATTTTAAAAAGCTTAAAAGAAATCCTACGGATGTTGAAATGGAAACCATAGCGCAGACATGGAGCGAGCATTGCAAGCATAAAACACTTACAGGGATAATAGAATATACTGAAGAAGAAGAAAGCGGCAAAAAAACAAAAAGAACATATAATAATCTTCTCAAAGAGACTATTTTTAAAGCAACGGTAGAGTTGAACAAAGAATGGTGTTTGTCTGTTTTTGAAGACAATGCAGGGGTTATTGATTTTGATTCTAAAAACGGAGTTGCTTTTAAAGTTGAAACACATAACCATCCATCTGCTCTTGAGCCGTACGGCGGTTCTGCTACAGGCATCGGAGGTGTTATAAGAGATATTTTAGGTGTTGGGCTTGGTGCGAAACCTTTAGCTAATACGGATGTGTTTTGTTTTGGTGATCCCAACACAAAAGCTTCGAAAGTTCCGGAAGGAATGCATCATCCAAAAAGAATAGCTAAAGGAGTTGTTTCTGGAGTTAGAGATTATGGCAACAGGATGGGTATCCCTACAGTAAATGGAGCAGTTTGCTTTGACGAAGGCTATATGGCAAATCCTCTTGTTTATTGTGGAACGATGGGAATAATACCAAAAAATAAAATAGAAAAAAAAGTTAATTCAGGCGATTTAATTTTGGTTGCAGGAGGAAGAACAGGCAGAGATGGAATTCACGGAGCTACATTTTCTTCAGTAGAGCTTGATACGGAGTCCGATGTAAGCGCAGTCCAGATAGGTAATCCTATAGTTGAAAAAAAAGTTTTGGATACCATGCTTAAAGCAAGAGATTTAAATCTTTACAGAGCTGTTACTGATTGCGGCGCTGGCGGTTTGTCGAGCGCTATTGGTGAACTTGGCGAGAAAACAGGGGCTGTTGTCTATTTAGACAAAGTCCCATTGAAATACGATGGACTTTATCCATGGGAAATATGGATTTCAGAAGCTCAGGAAAGGATGGTTTTTGCGGTTCCCCCAGAAAATAAAAAGAAAATAGTTGAAATATTTAAAAAAGAAAATGTCGAGGCTGTTTTTGTTGGAGAATTTACAAATGATGGCAAATTGATACTCGTGTATAACGGCGATGTCGTAACAAGTATGGATATGTCTTTTCTTCATGGTGGTATTCCTAAACCTACAAGGCCGGCCGTTTGTAAGACAAAAGAAGAGAAAGTGCAAAAACCGGTTAAAATGAACTCTTCGGAGATTTTAGAAGTTTTAAAAGCCTCTCTTGCAGATTTAAATGTTTGTTCTAAAGAATGGATTATAAGACAATACGATCACGAAGTGCAGGGACAGACCATTATAAAACCTTTACAGGGAAACAGCATAGAAGTATCGGGTCCGGGTGATGCCGCTGTAGTTTTGCCTTATACTGTTGTTAAAGGCACAAAAAAAGGTGTTGTTTTGTCTAACGGGTTAAATCCTCAATATGGAAAAATAAACACTTATAAAATGGCTGCATCTGCAATAGAAGAATCTCTAAGAAATGCGGTTGCTGTAGGGGCCGATATTGAGAAAATATCAGTTTTGGATAATTTTTGCTGGGGCGATCCAAACAAACCTGAAATCTTAGGAAGTTTAGTGCGTGCAGCAAATGCTTGCTATGACATGTCAAAAGCTTTTGGCGTTCCTTTTATATCTGGGAAGGACAGTCTTAATAACGAATATTCTATTGGCGGAAAAAAGTATTCAATACCCCCCGCGCTTTTAATATCCGCAATGGGCGTTATTGAAAACGTTGCAAATACTGTTACAATGCCTTTAAAAAATAAAGGAAATAAGATATTTGTTCTTGGGATTACAAGAAATGAGTTTGGTGGTTCTGTACTTGCCAAAATAAAAAATATTAAAACTGGCGTTGTGCCGGATGTGTATCCAGAAGAATCAAAAGTTTTAATGAAAAAGATTTACCAAGCAATAAATAAAAATTTCGTAGAATCTTGTCATGATTGCTCAGAGGGTGGAATTGCAATTGCGATAAGCGAGATGGCATTTGCTTCAGGCAAAGGCGTAAATATAAATATTGACGCTGTTGAAGTTGAAATAAAAAACCCTCTGACTGTTGCTGAAATATTATTTTCAGAGTCAAACGGTAGGTTTATTGTTGAAGTAAAACCTGAAAATGAAGCGACGTTTATGGAAATTTTAAATGGTTCCGTTTTTGCCGAAGTCGGCTATGTAAGCGACGAAACAAAGATAGTTTTTGAAAGCAAAAAAACTAAAATAATGGTGCAGGAACAGCTTGAAGTTCTTTTAAATGCTTGGCAAAATACTATTGACTGGTAGCTGTACGGTTTATAAACAAATTTGGGTTGGGATAAAATATGAAAAAAATTAAAGTATTAATTTTAAGAACTGCAGGTACAAATTGCGATTACGAAACGCAAGCCGCTTTTGAATTGTGTGGAGCGGTTGTCGATTGTGTACATATTAATACGCTTATTGAAAGAAAAGATAAAATTTTTGAATATGATATTTTAGCTTTTCCAGGAGGATTTTCTTACGGTGATGATATAGCTTCGGGTAAGATATTAGCAAATGAAGTCAAAAATAAACTTGGCGATGAGGTTAGAGAAATCGCGTTAAGCGGTAAGCCTATCATTGGTATATGCAACGGATTTCAAGTTTTAGTAAAAATGGGATTGTTACCTGATCCAAAACTTTTTGAACAAATTTCTACACTTTCGTATAATGATTCTGACAAATTTGAGTGTCGTTGGGTTTATTTGAAAACAGAAAAAAAAGTTAAAAATGAGTCCAGCTGTATATGGACAAAAAATCTTCCAGATATTATTAGTTTGCCTATCGCTCACGGAGAGGGTAAGTTTATCCCTGGAGATAAAAAACTTTTAGATATTTTAAATAAAAACAATCAAATCGTTTTTAGATACTCTGCAAAAGACGGTAGCGATCCCGGCTATCCATTAGCTCCAAATGGATCTGTAGAACAAATAGCAGGAATATGTAATACAAAAGGCAATGTTTTTGGTCTAATGCCTCATCCTGAAAGATATGTTTTTGCTCTTCAGCACCCTGCAAAAGAAGGTTTTGATGGCAAATATGGTTGTGGAAGAATTATTTTTCAAAATGCCGTTAATTTTGTAAAGTGGTCATAATTATACATAGTCAATAGAGGCTCGCCATTTAATCAATTGCAGGTGTTGCGTTAGCCACTTGAACTCGTAAATTGACAATGCCAATATCTTTCGTTATAATCATCTGGTCGGTGGGAGGAGGGGCTATAGCTCAGCTGGGAGAGCGCTTGCATGGCATGCAAGAGGTCAGGGGTTCAATCCCCCTTAGCTCCATTCTTAAAATAAAGCATTCAAGACTAAAGGTAAATGGTTTATTCAGAGCACATTAGCTATGAAATAAAAGAGTGCACTGACATTTTGAGTATGGAATATAATGTAAAAAGAATTGTTGTCCGTTCAGATTTTTGGAGCATAATTAAGTGAGTTTAAAAGTTATTGCAGGCACAGCAAGAGGAAAGATGCTAAAAACTCTTCCTTGGGATGATTTGAGCATACGTCCTATCCTTGGAAGAATGAAGAAGTCAATTTTTGACATAATACAGTTTAAAATTCCTGATGCTACATTTATTGATTTATTCGCAGGCGTAGGCTCTGTGGGAATCGAAGCTCTCTCTCGTAAAGCAAAAAAAGTAGTATTTGCAGAGTTAAATAATGCTTCCCTATCTCTTATTAGGCACAATGTAAATATGCTCGGTTTTAATGATAGGGCAAAAATTGTTCAGTGTGACGTGATCAAGGGTTTTGCTGTTTTGCAGGACAAGTATGACATTGTTTTTATGGGGCCTCCATATAAAGATAGCAATAAAAAAACGCTTGCGCTTACATACCCTACATTAAAAAATGTAGCGCGTTATGATATTTTAAAAGACAATTCTGTTGTAATAGCTCAAAAACACGTCAGAGAGCCCGTAGGAGATGTTGCAGGTCTTGAGTGCTTTAGAATTGAGAAGTACGGCGATACTGTTATTTCTTTTTATAAACGAGTGAGGTAAAATGAGACAAGAGTTTAGAATAAGTTATTCGAGAGTAAACACATATTTATTTTGCCCTTACAAATATAAGCTGCTGTATTTGGATAATCTTCGTATACCTGCTAATGCTAATATTACTTTTGGACATATAATTCATAAAACGCTCGAACAGTTTCATAGCGGCAAAGATCAGTCTTATGATGTTTTGTTTGATTGCTACGGCGACTCATGGAGAAACGACTGTTTTGATGATCCGCAACAAATATTTGAATATTATAATCGAGGAAGACAGATACTTGAAAACTATTACCAATCTTTCTGCCAATCAACCGCAGAAATTTTATATGCGGAGAAAGCATTTGATGCAAATATAGGCAAATATAGGTTTGTAGGTATTATTGACAGAATTGATAAACATCTTGACGGCACATATGAAATTATGGACTATAAAACCCATGCCGAGATATGGGACCAGGAAAGAGTAGATAAGGATTTACAATTAAGTTTTTATGTGTATGCATGTAAAAATGTTTTTGGTTTTATGCCGGATAAAATATCGATTTATTTTTTGTCAGATAATAAAAAAGTTTACACAAAAAGATCTCAGATTGAAATTGATAACGCAATCAATATTGCGATAGAAACAGCTGAAAATATAGCTGTTGAAAATTTTGCTCCAGACATTTCAAAATGTTATATATGTGATTTTAAACTATCATGCAAGAATTCAAATTATAAATCGGAGGATGAATGTAAAAAAGCAGAGTAATAAAAAATCTTGCTTGTTAAGGGTATGAAATGAAATCATTAACAGTGGTGAAGTTTGGTGGAAGTTTAATCAAAAGCCACCAAGCACGAAGCAAATTTCTTAAGGAACTTGCGGAAATTTCGCAAAGACAAAGAATTGTTTTAGTTCACGGCGGTGGACCTGAGATAAATGCGTTACTTGATAAATTTGCAGTAACGAGTAAATTTGTCAACGGATTAAGATTTACAGATGAGAGCACGCTAGGTATTGTTGAGATGGCATTGAGCGGTAAAGTAAACAGAGTTTTAACCACAGAGCTTATAAAAAACGGAGCTAATGCTGTAGGCATATCCGGCAAAGACGCAAAGAGCGTGATATGTAAGCAGATTAAGGAACTTGGTTTTGTTGGCAAGCCTGTTAAAGTAAATAAGAAACTTATAGATACTTTAATTAATGCTGGGTTTTTACCTATAGTGGCTTCCGTAGCGTCTGATGTCAAAGGCAATGTCATGAATATTAACGCAGATACTTTAGCGTCCTCAATAGCTACGGCTTTTAAAGCAGACAAACTTATATTTTTGACGGACGTTCCAGGTGTTCTTGATAAAAATAAAAATACAATTAAAGACATTACAATAAAACAAATAAATGCTTTAATAAAAGACAAAACAATAACAGACGGTATGATACCTAAAATTAAAGGCTGCGCGGATTCGATTAGAAAAGGTGTTGGCGAGGTATGGATAGCAGATGGCACCAGAGGAATACAAAGAATAAGAGGAACGGTAATAAAAAAATGAATATAAAACAAGTAGAAGGTAAATATTTTATGCATACGTATAGACGCAGCAATTTGGTTATAAAAAAGACAAAAAATCAGTTTATATGGGATGAAAAAGGCAAAAAATATCTCGATTTTTTTTCTGGTATAAGCGTATGTAATATTGGGCATTGCAATGAGGCTGTTATAAAAGCAGTAAAGACGCAATTAGGCAGTTTTGCTCATGTTTCAAACTTGTATTATGCACCTGTTCAGATAAAATTAGGCGAAGAACTTGCCAAAAGGTCGTTTCCACAAGCAAGGATCTTTCTTTCAAATTCAGGAGCGGAAGCAAATGAATGCGCAATAAAGCTTGCAAGAAAATTCGGGTTTTTAAATCCTTCAAAAAGTGGAAAACGATATGAAATAATTTGTTTTAACGATTCGTTTCACGGTAGAAGTATGGCAACTGCTTCTGCAACAGGTCAGCAAAGATTTCACGAATATTTAAAGCCTTTGCAGGAAAAATTTGTTTTTGCTGAAGTTAACAATATTGATTCTGTAAAAGAACTTGTAAACGACAGAACAGTTGCCGTTATGATAGAACCTATTCAGGGTGAAGGCGGCATAATTCCTGCAGAAAAAACATTTTTAAGAGAATTAAGAGAATTTTGCGACGATAAAAATCTTCTTTTGATTTTAGACGAGATACAGTGTGGAATTGGACGTACCGGAAAATTTTACGCTTTTGAAAGTTACGATATTCGCCCCGATATTGTTACCATTGCAAAGTCTTTGGCAAATGGACTTCCTTTGGGAGCTACTATCGCAGGTAAAAAATGTGCGGAGATTTTTGTTTATGGCGACCATGGTTCTACTTTTGGTGGAAATCCTGTTTCCTGCGCTGCCGCACTTGCAGTATTAAAAATTTTGAACGCAAAATTTTTGAATAATTCTGTAAAAACAGCAAAATATCTTCGTGGAAAACTTGAAGGATTAAAAAAGAATTATTCAATTATAAAAGAAGTCAGGGGTATTGGTTTGATGCTTGGTGTTGAGCTTACTGTGAATGCTCAAAAAGTCGTAGACTACTGTTTGGATAAAGGTTTAGTAATAAATTGTACTCATAATACAGTAATAAGAATTTTACCTGCCCTTATAATTACAAAAAAAGATATAGATAACGCTATAAAGATTTTAGATGAAGCATTAAAATGGCAGACGAAAATATTAAAAAATGGTTAAGAAGTAGAAAGCTTTCGTTGTTGCTTGTATTCTATGAATGTGCTGTGTTGCAATTTTCTTTGCTTCAGAAGGTATCCAAACAAAATTTTAAAAGAGTCCATAACTTATAGGATTTACAAGGAGGCTAAAAATGACAGTTAGCAATGAAATTAAAAAAGTTGTTGTAGCTTATTCTGGTGGGCTTGATACATCTATTATTTTGTCATGGATAAAAGAACATTATAATTGTGAAGTTATTGCTTGTTGCGTTGATGTGGGCCAAGGAAAAGAACTCAAAGGATTAGATGAAAAGGCAAAAAAAACAGGGGCTTCAAAGGCATACATAATTGATGCAAAGAAAGAATTTGTTACAGATTATATTTACCCCGCTATAAAAGCAAACGCTTTATATGAAAACAGATATTATTTAGGGACATCTCTTGCAAGACCTGTAATTGCAGAAAAGATTGCAGATATCGTTAAAGAAGAAAAGGCTGACGCTGTTTGTCACGGCGCTACAGGAAAGGGAAATGACCAAGTGCGTTTTGAACTTGCATTTAAAGCTCTGATACCAAATGTAAAAATTATTGCTCCGTGGAGAGAATGGGAAATAAGATCGAGAGAAGACGCTATTGAGTACGCCAAAAAAAGAAATATTCCTGTCCCTGTAACAAAAGCAAAACCATACTCCTCAGATGCAAATCTGTGGCATGTTTCTTATGAAGGCGGTATTCTGGAAGATCTTGGCAAAGAATACGACGAATTAATGTTTAATATGACTGTTTCTCCTGAAAAGGCTCCAGATCAGCCAACGTATGTTAATATATCATTTGAAAAAGGTATTCCTGTGGCTGTTAATGGAAAAGAATTACAGCCTGTAGAACTGATTACAAAGTTAAATGAAACTGCTGGAACAAATGGCATAGGAAGAATAGATATTGTTGAAAACAGGCTTGTTGGTATGAAATCTAGAGGGGTTTACGAATCCCCTGCTGCAGTTGTCTTATATGCGGCGCACGAAGAACTGGAATCAGTTTCTCTTGATCGCGATACATTGCATTTTAAACAAACTTTGTCTTCTAAATACGCTGAAATTGCATATTACGGTCTGTGGTTTTCGCCTCTAAGAGAAGCCCTTGACGCATTTATTAATGAGACGCAGAAATATGTTACAGGAACTGTGAAATTGAAACTTTATAAAGGAAATATTACACCTTCTGTAAGAAATGCGAAATATTCTTTGTATTTAGAAAAACTTGCAACTTTTGAAAAAGATGAAATTTATAACCATAAAGATGCCGAAGGTTTTATTAATCTCTGGGGTCTTCCTACTAAAGTTCAGTCTATGTTGAGAAAAAATAAGTAATCTTTGTTTTTGTTACGTCGCAAATTAAAGCAATAAGGAGAGAATTATGAAAATAAAAAAGGTACTAACTGCGTTTTTTTTGTTTAGTCTTGCTTTAAGCTCGTGCGATAAAAAGAACGCTGAACTTGTAAACAGAAGGAGAAAGTACGTTGATCCGGACAAATCTGTAGCTCTAACTCCAGCTCCACAACAGGATAATGTTGATGTGGACCATGCGAATCCTGTTGGCGAATGTTCCATTTGCGTCGATAAGATTGAGATTAGTGATGATTATGTAACATGCACAGTATGTAACCGTCTATTTCATATCGAGTGTATAAAATCTTGGTGGAAATGTAATAGCTGTGAACTTAGTGATAGGGGATGTTGTCCTGCTCCTGCGTGCAAAACAAGAATTCAAATACCTGTAGCAAAAAATTTGAATTTCAATTTGGATTTAGATTAGTGGCTTCGCTTGATGGCACGGATTTGCGCAGAAACTTAACGATAATGAGTCCCAAAAACCATTATACTCAATCCCTAGAATTCGATAATGATTGGTGGTGCCTTGGCGACTGCCCATGTCTTTCGACATTTTTCCTCATTGTTCTGCGAGGGCCAGAGTTCTAAACGTATATGAAGATGATTCTTGGACACCTGAGATTAAATTACGGATATACGCTGACCGCTACTACCAACAATTGATATGCCAAAAACAGTTAAAATTACAACGCAGCAATGACAGACTTGGCTTGGCTGTATATAAAATTGGCGTTCTATGATAGTGGTGCCTGCCCGGATCCCTATAGCAGCAACTGTAATTTAAATGAACTAGACATGGGCAAAGATTTGTTAAATCACGACAAACGCATAAAAAAAGTTTCGAGATTTATGTGCTATAGGTTAAATCGCTTGAAGTTGCGCCGTACTATAGTTTTAAAGATGCGGGTGAGCCTGGCAAAAAATCCTCCATCAGTCGTAAATTGGGAGATGTGATTTATGCAGGAAGTCTGTAATGCTTACAAAATAAATATAATTATAAATGTTAACAAAATTCTTCGGGGAAGGTGAAAGAAACTTGTATTCTTATTCCTTACCGGCAGGATAAGGATATAAAGTCTTTTAAGCCTGCGACTTCGCATAAAAAATGCGAATTGAACCTGTGAAAATCAGATGTCGACGGTGATAGCGCTTAAGTGCTCAAAGTCCGGATGCAAGAAGATACAGTATAATTTTGCCTCTCCCTCGAAAACATTTTTTGTTTTCAAGAGAGAGGTTTTTTTATGAACGTTAAATACATGCAAACTGCAATAAATCTTGCTAAAAGAGGCAAAGGTAAAATTTATACTAATCCCATGGTAGGTTGTGTAATTGTAAAAGATAATAAAATTATAGGGAACGGTTGGCATCAGTATTTTGGTGGTAACCATGCAGAAATAAATGCTATTGTGGATGCAGGAAAAGATGCCAAAGGCGCAGATCTATATGTTACCCTTGAGCCGTGTAATAGTCACGGCAAGAGATCTCCATGTACTCTTGCAATTATAAAAGCAGGTATAAAAAGAGTTTATTATGCATTGCGCGATAAGAATGTTTTAGACAGTAGAGAAATGTTAGAAAAAAATGGGATAGAAGTGCATGAGGGTTTGTTAAAAAAACAAGCAAGGTCTTTAATAAGCGATTATTTAAAATATTTAAAAAGTAAACCTAAAATTTCAATAAAAGCTGCAATGACATTGGATGGCAAAATTGCGACTTATAATTATGACTCAAAATGGATAACTTCGGAAAAATCAAGGAATTTAGTGTATGAAATAAGATCCCATTATGATGCTGTTCTTGTAGGCTTGAATACTGCTATTAAAGATAATCCATTTCTTACAACACATTCTAAAAAATTAAAAAACCCTGTGAGAGTTGTCATAGATCCATATTTAAAGCTTCCAAAAACGCACAACTTGCTTGACGGTAATGTTCCTACTATCATCGTTCATGATTTAAGTATTGCAAATATACCAAAACATTTAAAGAAAGAAGGAATAATTTTAGCTCCTGTTGATATTAGTATGGCAAAAAAAGATTTTAACGTGATAGTGAAAAAATTAAATTCTTTCTCGTTAAAAAGCATTTTAATAGAAGGCGGAAGCGAAATAATCTCGTCGGCTTTGTTTTCAAATGTTGTAGATGATGTATATTTTTTCATTGCTCCAAAACTTATTGGCGGTAAAGGTGCAGTATCTGTTGTCGGAGGCGCGGGTGTTAAGAAAATCTCTGAGTCATTATATGTAAAAAATATGAAAGTAAAAAAAATTGGACAGGATTTCCTTATAACAGGACAACTTGACAAAACAAATCCTACAGTTATTTAGAGTCAACCATAGTCCATAAAATTACAAATATCAGATGCTTGAAATTTATTTAGAATACTGCTGAAAATATCATGATAAGAGTTAACTATAAGCAATTTATAAGCAAGCAGTACAATATCGCAGTGACACACAGCGCGCCCTTAGCGCGTATTTTATAAACTAACATGATTTATCGTCAATAAAAACTGTCAAAACAGATATGTTGTCAATGCTCTTTAAGGTACGTGTGATATTAGCCGATGATAGGATTTGAACCTACGACCCATTGCTTACGAAGCAATTGCTCTACCGGCTGAGCTACATCGGCATTGGTTTATGTACAAGCAAAGCAGAGCTCTTACGTTGGTACGCAAAAAACATGTCCCAAGGAAATTATTAGAACTTATACATAATCCACCCTATTTTAAGCGATTTACAAATCCCTAAACAGCCCTTCGCGCCGGCCAAATCATATTGCGCGCGAAGGGCTGATAAATTTTGGCCATGAAATTTACTTGCTAACCGCAACTGAACCAGAAGCTTTAGAAGCTTTAGCTGAACCAGAAGCTTTAGAAGCTTTAGTTGAACCAGAAGCTTTAGAAGCTTTAGCTGAACCAGAAGCTTTAGAAGCTTTAGCTGAATCAGAAGTTGCAGCTGAATCAGAAGCTTTAGCTGAATCAGAAGTTGCAGCTGAGTCAGAAGCTTTAGCTGAATCAGAAGTTGCAGCTGAATCAGAAGTTGAAGCTGAAGTTGCAGCTGAATCAGAAGCTTTAGCTGAATCAGAAGTTGAAGCTGAAGTTGCAGCTGAATCAGAAGCCGTAACTTCCTGCGCAAGCTTTGAAGTCTCTTTTGGCTTGTCTTCACAAGCTACAAATGAAAACCCAGAAAATAATGCCAGTGCCGCAAAAAACACAAGTCTCCTTTTCATCTTTCTCCCTCCTTTTGATAATTTACAATCACCTTCACCTGGTGATTCTATATCTTTTAACATTTTTTTGCAACTAAATTGTTAGGATGTGCCACTTAAGAGGTAAAGCATCACATCTTCTAAGTTTATAAAATGCAAACACCTTAAACCTAAAAATTTAAATGAACCTCCGCACAAGCAAGACGTGCGGTATCAGCAGTGGAAATTGAATAGCTGTAATTGTTCTTGCTCAAACTCTATTTCGTAGCGTTATTTTAATTTCTTTTGTTATTTGAATTACTATTACAACGCTAAATATTACCAAATATAGCTTTTCTTATGCTTTTAGGCGTTACAAAATGATAGTGTATCTTATATGCACTATGCTGTCTGCTTTTTCGAGCGTTTCCATAGCCTAATTGTGCTACTTTAAGCGGTTCCCTCATGGCTTGCTTGGGGCAATAGTTTAACAATTAACAGCTTAAATTCTTGATTATGTTAATACAAGAATGTACCATTTTAACAAATAAATTTCTAGAATTACGCTTTTGGAGAAATAACAAATTTTTAGATCTTCAAGCAATGAAAAATAACTTCTTAAAGAGACTTTACATTCAAGATTCTTGCAAACCCCTTACAAAAAATCTATCTTTTTGTATGGTGGATACTTTCTTACCCCGCTTTTGACATTTCAACTCTTAACTAACATAAATTTTAAAACGATTTGATTAAACACAAACACTGATTCTTTGGCTAATTTTATTCTATTGTTGTATTTTTCTAATGTCTTATCTTTTAAACATTCCATAAGCACAGTTTTATGTTTTTGATTGTCAAAACAATTAATATCTACGCCCTCATTTAAAAGTCTTAAGCCCAACATTATTTTTTCAGATTTATAAAGTTCATCGTTTATGTATTCTTTTTCTGTTTTCAACAAATTGCCACAAATGCCAGTAACAGTATTTTGTAACAACAAACACGATTCAATATATTCTTCAATATTTTCAATATTTTTATATCTATTTCTTTCTAAATACCCCGACGCGCCTGCACCAATACCTATATATTCAAAATTACGCCAATAATTTGAATTATGAAAAGATTCTCTGTCTTGTTTAGCCCAGTTTGAAATTTCGTAATGAGTATATCCGTTTTTCGTCAAAATTTCCACCGTTCTGTCATACATATCTCGTTGAACATTATTATCTGTAACAACACCAGTTTTATAAAAAGAGGTGCCTTCTTCTATTGATAAAGGATAAAGAGACAAATGTTCGCATGAAAATGTCAAAGCTTTTGACAAAACTTTCTCCCAATCTTTTACCGTTTGATTTGGAAGACCGTATATCAAGTCAATATTAATATTATCAAACCCTGTTTTTCTTGCCGTATCATATACATCGCAAAAAGTTCTAAAATTATGTACTCTTCCCAAAAAATTAAGGCTGCTATCTTCAACAGATTGAAGTCCTATACTTAATCTGTTTACTTTAAATTGTTTAAGCAAATGCAGTTTATCTTTTGAGGCAGACTCAGGATTTAATTCAAATGTAAATTCACGTGTTTCCGATAAATTAAAATTTTCTTTTAATGTTTGCAAAAGTTTTTGTATTTGTTCTAAAGACAACACTGACGGTGTGCCGCCGCCAATGTATATTGAGCATATTTTTTTATTTTTGAACTGCGAAATATGAGTTATTAAAGCATTGATGTATTTATCTACCAAAGTAACATTGTATTTTATAGAAAAAAAATCACAGTAATGACATTTTTGCTTACAAAATGGAATGTGTACATACAAACCTGACATATTTAAACCCAATCTTTATAACTAACTTCATGTTGGTATATTGTATTAGTTCAAAACGGACTATATCCGCACCGTACACATTTCTGTCCAAAAAGCAATCTTTTCATGATTTGTACAGAAATCCTGTGTTGCTTTTAGTTAAAAGTTCGCAGGTGACAACAACTAAAATACCCAAATCCATGACATAGTCATGCAGCGAGCTCATTGTATAAAATATTACATCAAACTTCAACAGGTCTCCTTTTTCAAACCTACCTAGGAATTTTAAAGTTATATATTTCAAGCTTTAAATTAAATTTCAAATCAAAGTATTTTCTTCTATTTCTGTATCTGTTAGATACTGCTTTTAAGCCTTAAATCTTTTCAAAGTGTTTGCGCCAGTTTGTTCTCATTAGACCTCTTAATAACTAACATATAAAAGTACAATAGAAGTACTATGAAACAGAAAAAGAAAGCATGCGGGTCGGGTGGAATGGGTTTAGTATTAATGGGAGTAAAGAAAACATTTGATAAAACAAAGGATAGTCGGGAGTAAGAAAAGATAGGGCAAGTAGGTGAGCAAAGAGAAAATTGAGTACAGAGAATATTGTAAAGATGATGTTTTGAATACTTTAGGGCAATACCTAAACATATTGTCACAAGAGAGAGTTACAATGTCAGCAAAAGTTGTGGATATAGACATAGGGTATTAGGACATAATTATCGTAGGAGATAGTTACAATGTCAGTGAAAGTTATGTACATAGGACGATAGAGCATTCGGACATATTATCACTTGAGACAGCTACAATGTCAGCAAAAGTTGTGGATATAGACATAGAGTATGCACAAGAAGCATTAATGAGTAGTGGGGAATATACTAGATGGGAATAGGTATTGATAAACAAAGTGCTAGAAGTAGAAGTAGCAGTGATTATTGCTAGAGATTGATACAAAGACCTAAAAAAACAGCGAAAGTGGCGAAAGCGAAAAGAATAATAGACATACAACAACCGTTGGTAGTAGTTAAATTAAAGGCAAGCAAGTAATATGCACAGCGATTGATAGGGCAAGGAGCACGATTTTAGTTTATTTTAGTAGGCATGTATTTATGCAAAGAAAGACAATAAGATTGTTCCTGCTGCAAGGTTAGTAATTTTTTGATTGTTCCAGTCCACATGTCAGCAGCAGGTTTAACTGTTCTGCAATCTCTGGTTATACATTGCGTTAGACCATCATCTTAGTAGATGATGCCTCTGTCATCAACATTTTTTCTATTACCCAGTGATATTTTCTTTTCCATGAACCGTCTGGTTGAAAAGGCATCCCACTTCCTCTCTTTTGCAAAATACGTACTATCGATTTTTTTCATCTTTTGTAAGACTTTCAAATACTTTTACCATTTTGTTTTTTCATTTTCTTCTTTCTTCTGTTTTTAATCTCACTTAAAGAATTATTTACAAGTCACATCCTATCATATTTAATCTCTAAGTCATTTTTAAATATGTTCGCCTCACGTATTCCACACTGTATTCCCAATTTTTCCACTCTTCTTATCTCTCTCTCCTGCTCTTTTTTACACTCTTCACGCTTATTTACCCACCATTTCCGCCGTTCTTCTTGCTTTCTTTTCAGCTCTTCCAGCGCTTTATTCCGCTCTTTTCAGCTTTTCTTCCAGCTCTTCCACTTCTTTTGCTTTTTCTCTTTCTTTTGCTCTTTGTGCTTCTTCTACTTGTTTTACTTTCTCTGGAGTAGCAGTTCTTCTGTTTACAAG
>BNVZ01000010.1 GCA_025998475.1 Endomicrobiia bacterium
GTGAGTAGGAAACAGAAGGGACTCTTGGGCTATGTTACTAAACAGGGGGTCAAAGATCTACAGCAACAATTACAGCTCTTCAATTTCCACTGCTGATACCGCACGTCTTGCTGTGTGGAGGTTTATTGTCAAAACTGCGCTGGCCGTCGCAGGCGGTGGTGCACAAGGCTTGAAAACTAAAGAAACCGTCTAAAGGGCTAAAGCCTTAGGCAATAGATATGAAGCAAGTAAACATTTACGCTTAAAAGCATGAGAGCTTTATGAGAGTTTTTTTGATTTTTGATTGTCACATGTGCTACCAAATTGCAGTCTATGAAATTTGCTTTGAGTCTAAAACCAGCCACCTCGAGAAACTTTTTTCATACATTTTATTTTGCTTGCATTTAAAAAATGATAAAATATCTACATGAAGAATATGACTGAGAAATTGGTAAAAAAGAATAAAATATACTGCGGGTCTGCAGTAGATTTTTTTTGTGATGAGGTTGAGCTGCCAAACGGCACTGTCACAAAGAGAGAATATTTAGGGCATCTCGGCGCGTCTGCTATTCTTACGTTTGTGGATAAGAAAAATATTGTTTTAGTAAAACAATATAGATATCCTATAAACCAAATAACTTATGAAATACCGGCAGGTAAAATTGATAAAGGCGAAATGCCTATTAAATGTGCGCAAAGAGAGCTGAAAGAAGAAACTGGGTATAAAGCAAAGAGGTTAGAAGCTCTTTTGTCTTTTTATCCTACTGCAGCTTTTTCCACGGAAATATTATATATTTTTGTTGCTTTTGATCTTGAAGATGGAGAAGAGAGCCCAGACGAAGATGAGTTCCTTTCAAAAGAAATTGTAAGTTTTGAAAATGCTGTAAAAATGGCAAAAACCGGAAAAATAAAAGATTCAAAGACGATTGTGGCATTATTATATTTTGAGAATATGGGTCCGTCTAAAAAAGACCCATGGTTTTACTAGGTTTTCGTATTTACCGCAATAACCCTCGTTTTAGACATCTTGTTGTAAAGACAACATCGGTTGCCAAAAGTTCAAGAATTGACAGTGGCTAGATAAGAGTTTTTAAGCAGACCTAATAAGTATATTGTTGCGGCGGTTTTTTTTAATTTTCCACACAATCAAAAGACGGCATTTTCCTAAAGAGGGTTTTATGAAAAGAAGTAGTTATTGCGGCGATGTAAGAGAACACACTATAGGAAAAGAAGTTGCAGTGTGCGGGTGGGTGCATTCCCGCAGAGATCACGGTGGTGTAATTTTTATTGATTTAAGAGACAGAGCTGGACTTTTGCAAGTTGTTTTTCAGCCTGAAAATCAAGATATCTTTAAAATAGCAGAAAATTTAAGAAGCGAATATGTTATTTCTGTTAAAGGTGTAGCAAGGAACAGACCAGAAGGAACTCTAAATCCAAATATGCTTACGGGCGGCGTAGAACTTGTGGCAGCAGAGCTTGAAGTTTTCAATACTTGCCCCAGACTTCCTTTTGAAATTTCTGATTATGTTGAAACTTCTGAAGAATTGAGATTAAAATATAGATATTTGGATTTGCGTCGTCCTAATTTTCAGAAAAATTTTATAATGCGCCATAAGATTTCAAATGAAGTGAGAAGTTTTTTGAATGAAGAAGGATTTTTGGAAATCGAAACACCCTTTTTAACCAAATCTACCCCAGAAGGTGCTAGAGATTTTTTGGTGCCGTCAAGATTTCACCACGGAAGTTTTTTTGCGTTGCCGCAGTCACCTCAGATTTTTAAACAGATTTTAATGGTTTCAGGTTTTGATAAATATTATCAGCTTGCAAGATGTTTCAGGGATGAAGATTTACGTGCCGACAGACAGCTGGAATTTACTCAGGTTGATATTGAAATGTCATTTGTAGAAGAAGATGATGTAATAGACCTTATTGAAAGAATGCTCTCAAGAGTTTGTAAATCAGTATCACATCTTGATATAAAAACACCCTTTAAAAGAATGTCTTACGAAGATGCAATGCTCAAGTACGGTTCCGATAAACCTGACACAAGATTTGAGATGGAAATAGTAGATTTCTCGCACGAACTTAAAAACAGCGAATTTGGTGTGTTTTCATCTACAATCGCAAAAGGCGGAGTTATAAGAGGATTGTGTATTCCTAAAGGTGCGGATTTTTCACGTTCAGAAATAGATCAACTTACTAAATTTGTCAGTGAATACGGTGCCAAAGGTTTGGCGTGGATGAAAATTACAGATTCAAGCGCACAGTCAAATATAGTAAAGTTCTTCAAAGAAGAAGAAATAAAAACAATTATATCTAAG
Organism: Endomicrobiia bacterium; assembly: GCA_025998475.1. Lineage (GTDB taxonomy): Bacteria > Elusimicrobiota > Endomicrobiia > Endomicrobiales > Endomicrobiaceae > Endomicrobiellum. The sequence goes on from BNVZ01000010.1 coordinate 2,301, forward strand.
CTTGATGCAAAATCGAAAGATTTGGTTGTTTTCCTTGCGGATGAGGAGAAAATAGTTGCTCAAGGTTTAGGCGCCTTGAGACTTAAGATGGGCAGAGAACTTGGTCTTATAGATAAAAATAAATTTAATTTCTTATGGATTGTCGATTTTCCTCTTATGGAATGGGATAAAGAAGAGCGTAGATGGCAAGCATTGCATCATCCTTTCACATCTCCTAAAGACAACACTTCTCTTACTAAAGAAAATGCCGGTACTGCAAAGGCAAAGGCGTATGACGTTATTTTAAATGGCATAGAGCTTGGTGGTGGTTCAATAAGAATACACAAAAGCGATGTACAAAAAAAGATATTCGATATTTTAAATATTTCCGATGAGTCAGCAAAACAAAAATTTGGATTTTTGCTCGATGCTTTAACATATGGCGCTCCTCCTCATGGTGGAGTAGCATTAGGTTTTGACAGAATGTGCGCCATATTTGCGGGTGAAGATTCAATAAGAGAAGTAATAGCATTCCCTAAGACGCAAAAAGCGTTTGATCCTCTTTCAAATGCGCCTGCACCTGTAAACGAGAAACAGTTGAAAGAGTTGGGAGTTAGAGTAGTCGTCAAGTAAACTATTATAGCCAACCAACTTTATTGATACAATACGTTATAGGTTTAAAAGAGGTCTAGTATAGGTTTTTAGTTGGATATGAAGAGTAGTTTGTTGTTGTATTTCTAGAGGAGCGAATGGATATTTTTGAAAAAGTAAAAAATTGGATAAGAGCATTTCTTCTGAAAACTGCAAGAGGTCTTGGTACACATACACATAGAGGTCCTGTTGTAAGAGAGTCCAAAAATTTATTTTCAAAAGAAATAAAAATCCCTGTTTCTATTTCTTTAGTTTTAACTATCGTTATAGTTTACTGCATGTTTGTTATAGGATTGGGAATAAACTGTCGGATAATGTTTGCGGTAGTCATTTTTACCGCTGCGAGTTCGGCTTTTTTTATTGTGAAAATTAAAAACGGAGAAAAAACAATACTAGAAGACAATGATGCAGTAGTTTTAATGTGCTTTCTTTTTATTATTGCGATGTTAATATTTCAGATTTCAAAAGAGTTGGTGTCTCCGTTCACTTCTCCGGTAGCTGCATTTTCATTAATGGCGGCTATGCTTTTATCGGCAAGAATTGGAGCGTTATATGCCATATGCTTAAGTTTGTTTGTAGCTTTTTTTAATGATATGAGGTTTGATATTTTTCTTGTGATGCTTTGCAGTGGTATTGTTGTTACAAATGTGGAAAATATTAGGAAAAGAGCAGACTTTATAAATGCAGGTTTTAAAATTGCAGGGGCAAATATAGCAATCATAGTTATGTTTTATTTTTTTGGCAGTTACAACGTTTCTCAACTTAGAAGTAACCTTATTTACGGAGTTTTAAACGGTGTGCTTGCGATTGTTATTTTATTGGTTTTTATGCCTTTGCTTGAAAGATTGTTTTCAAGAACCACAAATATTAAATTGATAGAGCTTTCAGACTTTAACAATCCTCTGCTTAAAAGACTTATGCTTGAAGCGCCGGGTACACATCATCATTCAATTATGACGGCAGATATTGCTGAACAAGTAGCTAATGTTATGAATGAGCATTCTCTTCTTGCAAGAGTAGGTTCATATTATCACGATATAGGTAAATTGAAGAATCCTCAGTATTTTATAGAAAATCAAAATCCAGGTCACAATCCCCACGATGCTTTAACGCCTGTAATGTCTAGTTTAATTTTGGTTGCTCACGTTAAAGACGGCGTTGCTTTTGCTAGAAAACATAATATCGATAATGAAATTATTAATATCATTGAACAACATCACGGGACAACTCCTATGCATGCTTTTTATCATAGAGCCTTGGAAGTAGATTCTGATGCAGATATAGAAAATTTTAGATATCATGGGCCTAGACCGACTACAAAGGTTGCCGCAATAGTTATGATGGCAGATTCCTGCGAAGCGGCATGCCGTAGTATTGATGAACCTACGGCCGCCAGAATCAAAGATATGGTGGAAAAAATAATAAATAATAAATTTATTGACGGACAGTTTTCGGAATGTCCAATAACTTTAAAGGATTTAGAAACTATCAAAGATAGTATAATTTCAACCATAGTAGGTATATATCATGCAAGAATTGAGTACGAATAAAAATGGAGATTTTATAAATTTTGTTAATTTTCCAAAACAGTATACAGTGTTGCTTAAAAAAACGGCTTTTGCTGCGTTGTTATCGGAAAAAGTAAAAAAATATCAATTAAATTTTATAATGGTAAGCGATGAAGAAATAAAAAAACTTAATGTAAAGTACAGAAAAGTAAGACGTATAACAGATGTTATATCTTTCTTGATAGCACCCGAATTTTTTATGGGGGACATTTATATTTCTAAAAATCGTACGCAAAAACAGGCAAAAAAATACGGCAATACTTGGCAGCAGGAACTTGTATACATTGTAATACATGGAGTACTGCATCTTTGCGGACATACGGATTACGATCGCGTTAATAAAGCCAAAATGTTTGCCAAACAGGACAAGATATTTAAATGCTTGTTTTCGCAGGATTAATCATTTTACTTTCTGACGGAAATAAAAATAAACTCAAAAATAGTGTTAAAAGTGTACTATACAGTAAAAGGACTTATCTTAAATTCAAAAACACATGGCGAGTACGATAGTAGTGTTAAAAGTGTACTATACAGTAAAAGGACTTATCTTAAATTCAAAAACACATGGCGAGTACGATAAACTTGTAACTATTTATTCCTATGAATGGGGTAAAATACAAGCCGTTGTGCCAGGCGCCAAGAGAATTACCGCAAAACTTTCTGCTGCAACTGAGTTGTTAACAGAAAGCGAGTTTATGGTTTATAATAATCATCCTTCCGTAAGATCAAAAGTTACAGGTGCTGATATAATTAGAAATAACACAAAAGTAAAAACAGACTTTCAAAGAAATTTATATGCTTTGTATGCGGCTGAAATAGGCGATAAATTTGCACCTTTCAATCTCGAAAATCATGAAAAATATGATTTGATAGTAAGAATTTGGGAAATTTTGGGTGTTTGTAAATATCCAAAGTGCGCGTTAACTGCGTTTATTTTACGTTTTTTAAAACTTTCAGGATATAGTTTTTCTGATTATTTAAAGAATGCCAATGTTGTTGTTGATAAAAGTATTGAAAAAAACATAAAAAAGCTTTCAAACTGCTCTGGAAATGATGTAGACTTATTTGAAGGGTTAGAAGGTGATAAAATTTGGAATTATGTCGAAACTTACATTACAAATTATATACGTCGACCTTCGATAAGCGTATTTTTGCAAAAAATCGACGGATAAGTTGTTAAGGTATAAGCGCAGTGGCAAGAGTTCAACTTCTTCATCGCGGCATATAAGGAAGAAGCAATGAAAAAAAGTTTACGTGGAAAAAGCGACAGACAACCCGGGCATAAAGGATGGATGCTGAAAAGGAAAGAAAATCCGGATGAAATAATAGAGCATGTTGATAATAGGCCAAGACAAACGTACGAAAAAAAATCTCTCAACAAGGCTGATTTTAGACTCAAAGCAAATTCCATAGATTGCAATTTAGTACTACCCTGCGATAATCAAAAATCAAAAAAAACTCCCATGCGTTTTGCCTTAAGCACTTTAAGAGTTTTTAGACAGACCCCATATAAATATGATAATACTCACTACATGGGGCATACCGTATACCTGGGTTTGGGTTCAAATGTCGGCGACAGGATGGAAAACGTGATTTCTGCTTTATCTTTTTTGCAAAGCAGTTTGTTTGCAGATATTAAAAATATTTCCTCTTTTTATGAAACATCGCCGATTGGTCCTAAACAAAGAAATTTTTATAATATTGCGATAAAAGCCAAAACAAGCTTAACGCCAGAAGGATTACTCCTACTAACAAAACAAATAGAGGATATTTTAGGACGTAAGAAAGAAATAAAGTGGGGACCGCGTGTTATTGATATAGATATATTGTTTTTTGGTAAAAAAGTTATTAATTATGATAATTTAACAGTGCCTCATAAAGGTATACAGAACAGGCTCTTCGTTTTAGTTCCATTAAGAGAAATAGCCGGTAGTTTTACACATCCTGTTTTAAGACGAAAAATCAACGATATTCTATCTGACAAAACATTGACACTTAAACATCAAAAGGTTAGAATGGTACGGATGTGTTTTTAATCTTAAAGATGCAAACAATGCCGTCTTTAGGGGGGAATTATGAATATAAGACATTTTGATATTGAAATGGGTGATTTGCAAAGTTGTCTTCTTGATATGACAAAACTTGTTCAAGAAATGATAAAAGCTGCAGCACAAGAGCTTGTTGAGAGAGATCTCGGACAAGTTGATGTTGTGCTTTGTCTTGAACGAAAAGTTGATATACAAGAAATGGTTATTGACCATAAGTGTTTAGGACTTATCGCTCTAAATCAGCCTGTTGGCGCCGATTTAAGATTTATAACCTCTGCAATGAAGATTAGCAGCGATTTGGAAAGAATGGGAGATGAAGCTGCAAGTATAAGCAGGATGGCTTTAGATTTAATAAAATATCCTGAACTTAAACCCCTTATTGATATTCCCAAGATGGTAGAAAATGTTCAAAACATGATTACGAATTGCATAAGAGCTTTTAATACAAGCGACCCAGAACTGGCATCGTCAGTGCTTGCAGGAGATAGTGAGGTTGATTTTTTAAGAGACAGAGTTACAGACGATATAAAAGAAGTGCTTCTAAAATCTTCTGACATGGACACTGTTCAAAGGGCTATAGATTTAATGTTTATTGCCAAAAGCATAGAAAGGATTGGTGATCATGCAACAAATATCAGCGAAGATATTATTTTTATGGTTCGTGGAGAAGATGTGCGTCATCCAAGAGCTTGTGAATAAAATAATCATGTTTTGGCAATACTTTATAATAAAAACTAGAGAAAACAATGGCAAAATTAAAGAGCTTTAATAATATTTGGTGTTTGTTAAGAACTCCGTGGTCACATGCGGGCCTGTCTAAAAACTCTAGCATATCACTATGGTATACTTAAAACTTCTTAGGCAATCAAAGGGACAAACTCTTGTTGAAGCCGCTCTAGTTGCCCCTCTTATTATTGTTTTTCTTTTTGTGATTGTATGGTTTGCTCGCGTTACGCTTACATGGCAGCAAATTTCTACGGCTGCCCGTTATGGTACAGATTTAATTGCATATACGCCGTTTAGTCAAAAATATATAGAAAGAGATATAAAAGATTATCTCTGTAACCCAGATATTATTGGTAGAATTCTTGATCCCGAGAAACTCGACATTAAGATTGAAATAAATGACTACAAACCGGTTAAATACGATAATCTTTCGAGCATTAGTAGATTAGGTAATTTAAGAGGGTTAATTCCTGGGTTTGATAAAAAGTCTTTTGTAGAAATAAAATATTCATATAAAATTCCAAGTGTATTAAAAATAACAGGTAAAAAGAATATAGAAATAAAGGCTCGTTCTGAGGTGTTGTCTGGTAGTGGTAGTCAGAGTGCTTCAAGGCGCCAAGAATAGACCTCTTGCATAACTAATATACAAAAGTACAATAGAAGTATATGAAACAGAAAAAGAAAGCATGTGGGTCGGGTGGAATGGGTTTAGTATTAATGGGAGTAAAGAAAGCATTTGATAAAACAAAGGATAGCAATGACAGATAGAAGAAAAGATAGGGTAAGAGCAAAAAGGTTCAAAATAGTCTCAAAGATAGATCTAGGAGGACTTAGACAGAATACATACAAACACACTAACCCCCAAAAAGAGATCAAACAAACACTAAAAAGCTGACAAAAGAAGATAAGGAGTTAAACAGGGAGATTTCATCAGATGATTATAGTAGAAAACATTAAAGTATTTGTTAAAAGGTTCAAAATAGTCTAAAGAATAGATAAGTAATTGCAGAAGACGCTTTGGACTGCGATTTAACTTGGGTTGCAGGTATTTGTATTCTTGAATTTAATACTCAAGTTATGCAAGAGGTTTAATAAATAAAAGGAGGTAAGATGTTGAATTTTAAGTGGGTTAAGAGACACAAAGGACAAGGTATGGTTGAGTACATTCTTATTATCGCGGTAGTTGTTGCGATTGTTTTTGTTGCTTATAAAGCTTTAGGTAGTAAAGTTAAGAGACAGTTTGAAAAAGCTACGAAAACTGTTGGAAAAGCGGATAAAGAGTAAATTATGAAAAAAATGATGATTTTTGCCGTTGTGTTTGCGATTGTTGCCGGGTTACTTGCCTATATATATATGTCAAAGTTAGAAATTAAATATAAAAGTATGGCTGAACCTGTGAAAGTAGTTGTCGCGACCAAGAGAATCCTTCAGGGTACTGCTATACAGTCTAATATGATTAAGGAAAAAGAAGTGCCAAAGGAGTATGTACAGCCTAAGGCGTTTCAAAATATCAAAGATTTATTCACCAGTGACGGAGCTGCTGTATGCATATCATTGAACACAATTGAAGAAGGTGAACAAATACTTTCGACAAAAACATCCGGGACTAATCAAAACGCCGGTATAAGTAGTTTAATTCCTGAAGGTAAAAAAGCTTTACCGATAAAATTCGACATGGCAACGTCTAATGTTTTAACACCTGGCACAAGAGTGGACATTTTTAGTGTATTAGAGTATTCTGGCAATAACAAAGAAAGTCAAGGATCAGTATTTGTAGTTGCACAGAATATTTTGGTATTAGCTGTAGGTAATAACTACATAGGTATTGCAAAAAAACAAGATAAAACAGATGATACAGAGGATAGTGATATTGTCACTCTAGCTGTATCTGTCGAAGAAACGCAGAAGATTCTTGCCTGTAGTAAAGGCAGCCTAAAGTATGTTGTAAGACCTTCTGGAGATACGGAAATATCTGATATACAACCTTTAAAGTTGTCTTCGATAGTGAAAGGTACTTCAAAAGCACTGCCTCATCAAGATCATACAAAAGATAAAGAGCTTAAAGATCAAAGAAAAATTTTGGAAACAATAAATAAATATGCCGGTGGAGATAAATGAAAATACAGTTAAATCGCTTGGAGTTGTGCCATACCACTGTCAATTTTTGAACTTGTTTTGGTAACTGACGTTGTTTTACGATAAAATGGCTAAAAACAATGTCAGCACGTGCGGTAAATGCGAAAAACTACTAAAACAACAGGTTCTTAGACGGATCCTTTGGAGATTTTATGAAAATTAAATTAAATTATAAAAAAATTACATTTTCCATAGTTACAGGTTTATTGGCAGTGCTTGCCTTTCCCAAATCGAACCTGTTTTTTTTGGCGTGGATATCTTTTGTACCGCTTGTTTTTGCAATATCGGGAGTAAATTTAAAAAAATCTTTTTTATATGGATTCACTTCGGGTTTTGTTTTTAACGCAGTTGGGTTTTATTGGCTTGTTTATATGTTGAAATTTCATACCGGCTCTTGCATACAGGCATTAATCGCAGCTTGTGTTTTGTGTATGTATCTTGCATTATACTGGGGAGTATGGAGTTTGTGTTTGGCTTCATCAACAAACGTTATACAAAAAATTGTTAAAAATGAGTTGGGCGTAGATATTCTTATAATTCTTTTTGGTGCGTGCATGTGGGTTTTGCTTGAGTATATAAGGACATATTTTCTTACAGGTTTCCCATGGATGCTTATAGGTTATTCACAGTTTAAATTCTCTAAAGTTATACAAATAGCTGAATTTACGGGTGTGTATGGCGTATCGTTTCTTGTAATATTTTGCAACTTGTGTTTTTATTTTTGGATTTTAAAACCAAAAAGCAATAAATATCTTTATATGGCCTTAACTCTTATCGCAGTGGTTGTATTGTTTGGAGTTGTCAGAATTCATAGATTTAAATTTTTTGATGGTAAAGAATATAGTTTTACGGCTGTACAACCAAATATTGATCAAGATGAGAAATGGAATACGGCTTATCGCAATGAAATTATATCTAAGCTTAAGAAATATGCTTCTGAAATTGCAGAAAACAAAACAGATTTAGTTTTGTGGCCGGAAGCGGTTATTCCGGGATTTATTCCAAATTACGAAGAAATATATAGCGATACAAAAAACATAGCCGGCACTGCCGGTGGACTAAATATTATAGGATCTCTTCATGATGAAGGCGACTGTTGTTATAATTCTGTCCTAGCCTTTGAAGACAGTAATGGATATAAAGCAGTACATAACAAAAATCATCTAATTATTTTTGGAGAATTTATTCCGTTTAGAAATTTTTTACCAAGGTTTTTTGAAGTTTTAAATAACATGGGAGATTTTTCCAGAGGCGAAGATACAAATATTTTTGATAATGGTCAGATATATGCGGGTTCTACTATATGTTCCGAAAATTTCATTCCTGATATTTCAAGAAGATTTGTGCTTTCCGGAGCAAAGGTTCTTACTAATCATACAAATGATGCATGGTTTTTTGATACGGCGGCCCCTCATCAGCATTTTATGATGAATGTTTTTAGGGCTGTTGAAAACCGTAAAGACGTTATAGTATCTGCAAATTCAGGAATTTCAGGAATTATTGAAGCGTCAGGTATTATTATTGATAAAACACCTTCTTCAAAAAGTGCTTTACTTAAAGGCACATTTCATCAGAATGATTTTAAAACTTTTTATACAAAGTACGGGGATGTATTTGTGTATTTGTGTATGGGGGTTTTTTTCATAGTGATGGGCTTGCATGGTAGCAGACTTGTAAAGAGTTTTGTGACATCGACAAGTAAAATTAAAAACAAATTTTTTTATAAAAGAGGTTAATAATGCTTGAACAACAGAAAGACAAAATAGATGCTTTGAGGAGGTCTCTTTGATTTTGATTCAAAATTAAATCGTATCAAGGAGCTTGAAGTTGAGATAACAAACTCTAATTTTTGGAATGATCAAAATAAAGCCAAGCAGGTTATGGCAGAGCTTGACGGTCTAAAAAACACATATAAAGTATGGCAGGATATCAGCGTGCGGGTGCAGGACTTAATTGATTTAAAAGAACTTGCTGTAATCGAAAACGACGAAAACATTTTAAAAGACGTTGAAGAAGAAAGTAAAAAACTTGGAAAAGAACTTGCTGCTTTTGAGGCCAAAACAAAACTTGGTGGACAGCATGACAAAAACAATGCAATTATATCTATACATGCTGGCGCAGGTGGTACGGAGTCATGCGATTGGGTTCAGATGCTTTTAAGAATGTATTCTAGATGGGCTGAATATAAAGGTTTCGAAATTGAAGTTGTTGACACTTTGGATGGTGAAGAAGCCGGTATTAAAAGTATAACAATGATAATAAAAGGTGAGTACTCTTACGGGTTTTTACAATCGGAAGTAGGCGTTCATAGGCTTGTAAGGATTTCTCCGTTCGATTCAAACAAAAGAAGGCATACATCTTTTGGTTCCGTTGACGTTATACCCGAAGTTGATGATAACATCAATATAGTTATTGAGGATAAAGACATAAGAATCGATACTTATAGAGCTTCTGGCGCTGGTGGACAACATATCAATAAGACAGATTCGGCAGTAAGAATTAATCATCTTCCAACGGGGATAATAGTTCAGTCGCAAAATGATCGTTCGCAAATAAGAAACAGGGCAACCGCAATGAAACTTTTAAAAGCGAAACTGTACGAATTCGAGCAGGAAAAACAGCGTGCATCTTACGAAAAACATTATAACGAAAAAGGCTCTATAGAATGGGGAAGCCAAATAAGGTCATACGTTTTTATGCCTTATCAGCTTGTAAAAGATCATAGAACGGGGTACGAAACATCGCAGGTTAATTTGATTATGAATGGTGAAATAGACGATTTTATAAGTGCATATTTGTCTTGGAAATTAGGAAAAAAGAAATAATGCAACCGTGATTACCTCCCTCCAACATATTTTTAAAAAAAGAAAGCGGAAACACACGGCAGGGTATAAACTCGTTCAAAAATATCAAAGCAAAGCATAGCGGGAAGTTATTTTTATATAACTTTTGCAAAACAATGACTATGAATGTGTAAATATCAAAAAAGACTGCTCTGTTAAGAGCAGTCTTTTTAAAATTTTTCAAACAAATTAGAAGATTAGAAATGAAATGCGATTCTTATTCCGTAAATAAAGCGCTTTTGCGATGTTATCTCTTGCGACATACTGTTGTCGCTAACATACTGCAAACTAGGAGTAATGGTAAAATTATCGTTTAATGCAATTTTTTCATACACTTCTATACATGTCTCATAGTTGCTTTCTTCTTCTCCTACATTCCTAAAGCTGCCTCTTCCTTTTGCATAATTTGGAATTTTTCCATCATGGAATAGTTGTCCTACCGCAATGCCTGTTGTTGACCATTCCGCTGCTTTTAGTTGAATTCCAAAGCTCCATGTTTTCAACGGCTTCAATATGGCTATGGCTCTGTTATTACCTATGTAGTTGTCATAGGAAAGATCATTGGATCCAGCTCTTAGAAAGAGGCCAAAATTTCTGTTTATAGCTTGATCTGCACTTATGCCAAAACCGTAAAGTCCTGGTTCTGAACTGTCTACCAGTCTCCATGCATACAATCTGTAATTCCCACTTTGGAGGGCTTGAAAGTTGTCTGAAGAATATTAAAACCCTCCTCGCCGAGATTATCAATATCTGGTGTAAAATGCGCACAATCGATATCAAATTTTTTAGATAATGCATAGCCAAGTCTTAAAGCAGGACCTTCACAAGCACGAATAATCGCACGGTCTCTTGCAAAATAAGAGCTTCCAAATTGACTATTTTCATCGCCTGCAAAGTTGTTTCCTGCAAAAGTCCTCCATAAATCAAACTTACCGAAATCTACGTTAAGCTTTTTGTTAAAATAAGACTGCTTGTAAAATAACTCTTCACATCTACATATTGGCACTGCCGCTAATTCGCTATCGGATGCTTCACTGCCGTTAAGATGAAGTACAATCTCTCCGTCGTTTTTAAACTCTTTCGAGAGTTTTAAATCAAATACGTACGATCCATATGCTCTGTCTTTACCAGTGTCGTTCAATATCGTTTGGAACGATCATCTTCGCTCCGTTTTGAGAACTCTCTTCTTTCTGAATTAAACATTCCGTCTACACTAACTTTTACTCCAGACTGGTCAGAGACGTTGTCTGCTGCTAATACACTTGCTGTAACATTAGCTGTTAACAAAAAGGTACTTACCGTTAAAGCTACTGCCATTTTCTTGTTCATGGTGAGTCCCCCTATTGGTTCATAACTTTTGGTAAGACATACGTTAAACTTCAAGGCAAGCAGATCTTTCTACTGATTTTGGGATTTTAGCATTTTTTACAAAGAATTAGCAATGGCGATTCTATTAGACCTCTTAATAACTGACATATAAAAGTACAATAGAAGTACTATGAAACAGAAAAAGAAAGCATGCGGGTCGGGTGGAATGGGTTTAGTATTAATGGGAGTAAAGAAAGCATTTGATAAAACAAAGGATAGCAAGGAGTAAGAAAAGATAGGACAAGTAGGTGAGCAAAGAGAAAATTGAGTACAGAGAATATTGTAAAGATGATGTTTTGAATACTTTAGGGCAATACCTAAACATATTGTCACAAGAGACAGCTACAATGTCAGCAAAAGTTGTGGATATAGACATAGAGTATGCACAAGAAGCATTAATGAGTAGTGGGAATATACTAGATGGGAATAGGTATTGATAAACAAACCGCTAGAAGTAGAAGTAGAAGTGATTATGCTAGAGATTGATACAAAGACCTAAAAAAACAGCGAAGTGGTTTAGCGAAAAGAATAATAGACATACAATAACCGTTGATAGTAGTTAAATCAAAAGTGGTTTAGCGAAAAGAATAATAGACATACAATAACCGTTGGTAGTAGTTAAATTAAAGGCAAGCAAGTAATATGCACAGCGATTGATAGGGCAAGGAGCACGATTTTAGTTTGTTTTAGTAGGCATGTATTTATGCAAAGAAAGACAATAAGATACATACAGATACAATTTAGGAGGCCTTAGGCAAAATACATACAAACACACTGGTTTTAAAAAAAGAGATCAAAGAAACACCCACTGACAAAAGAAGATAAAGAGTTAAATAGAAAGATTTATCAGATGATTATAGTAGAAAACATTAAAGTATTTGTTAAAAGGTTCAAAATAGTCTAAAAGATAGATAAGTAATTACAGAAGACGCTTTGGACTGCGATTTAACTTAAGTTTCAGGTATTTGTATTCTTGAATTTAATACTTAGTTATGCAAGAGGCCTAATATATAACCAAAAAGATTGCTATAAATCTTATTACATCCAAATAAAGCATTCTATTTTTCATTCTATTTTTCATATTATGCAACCCGTTTGTTGATTATATTTTAAGTTGACTACTATAAATAGGAGATTTGAAAATAAGTTGACTAGCAAAGTACAAAGCCTGAGGTGAAATTTGCGGTCAGTTTTTAATTATTTTCAATAACGAACTTGCTGTGCGGAGGCTCGTTTGTTAAGCAATAATGGGGGCGTTTGGTGATATCACGGGGTGCGGCGAAGATGTTGAGAGCATTGAAAATAAGACTAAATGTAACAAATACACTTAATACTCTTTTTTAGTTTATCATTTTTATCTCATTTGTTGAGTCATCATTGGCAATTCATTTACTCAAAAGTTTGAACTGCTCGGGTGAAGAACTACTTGAACTAACTGCTAAGTCTTGTTTTTTTTGACTTTGGCGGCCAAGTCTTTGGCTGTTTCAGCAATGGCTTTGGCGGCAGCTTTGGCGGTGTGGGCGTCTTTGATGCGTTCGGCGTAGAAAGTGGCTTGGTTGGCGTCGTTGGCGGTGAGGATGGCATTCTCGGTGATGTAGTCTTTGGTAGAGGCATCACTGATAAAAGTAAAGATACAATGCTCGGCGGCTAGGGCGGCATTGATGGCGGCCTCGGCAGCGTAGGCGGCGTCCCTGGTGTCATCGCGGATGGCTTTAGTGTCAACGTTGGTGGCTTCTTCGGTGTCGATGAAAGCGGCTTCATAGTCGGCACTGGTGGCAGTACCCTTGGCTATGATGGTGGCAGCACGTTTGATAACTTTTACAACACCTTCGAAAGTATGTTTGACAGCGAGATCGATGTTAGTCTTTGTTGGGAGATTTTCGATGAGTCCGTCTAGATGGTTAATTTTTGCTTGTAGTTTACGTGTTTCTTTTTCTTTTATGGAAACGGGACCGCAACCGGGACAGGCAGACATCAAAAAACTTGATAATGTGATAATCAATGTAAACAAAATTACTTTTTTCATAATGTTTTCCGTGTTTTAATTTTTTTTGACGCAGTAGACTTATAGCACTACAAGTTTAACCGCCAGTACTATAGGAGTGCTTTGTAATTTTTCAATGCTTGTATCAAATTTTATATTAAGGCTTATGTCAAATGGTTTAGTCGTCGTCGGTGGCTTAGAAGCTTCGGAGAGAGAGGCGTTTTCGATTAGGCTTAAACTCTAATGAGAAAATTCGTTATATATTTCCTAACAACTATGTAATTCTAGGCATGGCATTAGTTTTTGTTTTAGTGGTTTCTAAGCTTGTTTATTCATACATCGATTATTTTATTAGGGAAAAAACTAAACACGTATATTGAGCATCAAAAAAACATTTATTATTCTTAGAATTAGGACTACCAAACACTATTCCCCACCAAAAAGTGAAAAGTGCAAATGACCGTGAAGGTGAAGGTGTTTGCTGTTATCGACATTGTTTGTAGTAGTACTAGCCTCTTGACTAACTCCTTGCGTAGATCTTTTTTCACAGTCAATCATTTCTTGTCGATCATGCAATCCGTTACAGAATGGACATCTAAGCCATTGGGTGCCTCCGGATGAAAAAGCAGAACAATAAAAGTCATTAACTCTGCTCTTGGGCTTATTCGACGCATTCGACGCATACCCCTAAAGTAGGAACAAAACAAGACAACATCAATGCACTACAAAACACCACAACACTTTTCTTACATTTCATCTCTCACTCTCCTAATTTTTTTTATGATTCTTTTCTAAATCCAACTGTAATGCTGTTAAGACACTTTTTTGAATCTATTTTTCTTCTTATAGTAAGAGAACTATAACCAAAATTATCAAAGTCCTTTTATTTACTATACTATATTCTATAACTTTTTACAAATTGTCTAAGATCTCACTATACGTTTACTTCTCAATGCCCATGATCATAATTTGCTAAATATTGGTTTTTTGGTTTTTATCCTTGCAATACATCTCTACGTATAAGCTTTTATGATACTATACGACTGGTGCTTATTGCATGCATATGCATTGTATCAAATATAACGTAAGTTAAATATATTAAAATGTAACTTGAAATAACGAGACAAATAAGGAATTCTTTTAGATCTAGGCAATAAAACATCCATAACCATCGGTATGACTGCTAAGCCTATAGCTTAAGTTATATTTAGTTATAATGCCTATTACAAAGTATTAGACCTCTTGCATAACTAATATATAAAAGTACAATAGAAGTATATGAAACAGAAAAAGAAAGCATGTGGGTCGGGTGGAATGGGTTTAGTATTAATGGGAGTAAAGAAAGCATTTGATAAAACAAAGGATAGCAAGGAGTAAGAAAAGAAAAAGGGGGAGTGGGTGAGCAAAGAGAAAATTGAGTATAGCAAAGATGGTAAAGATGATGCTTGAATACTTTAGGGCAATACCCAAACATATTGTCACAAGAGACAGTTACAATGTCAGCAAAAGTTGTGGATATAGACATAGGGTATGTACAAGAAGCATTAATGAGCAGTGGGGAATATACTAGATGGGAATAGGTATTGATAAACAAAGCGCTAGAAGTAAAAGTAGCAGTGATAGATGCTACAGATGTGATACAAAGACCTAAAAAAAACAGCGAAAGCGGCGAAAGCGAAAAGAATAAGAGACATACAATAACCGTTGGTAGTAGTTAAATTAAAGGCAAGCAAGTAATATGCACAGCGATTGATAGGGCAAGGAGCACGATTTTAGTTTATTTTAGTAGGCATGTATTTA
>BNVZ01000011.1 GCA_025998475.1 Endomicrobiia bacterium
TTACTGCTACTTCTACTTCTAGCGCTTTGTTTATCAATACCTATTCCCATCTAGTATATTCCCCACTACTCATTAATGCTTCTTGTACATACTCTATGTCTATATCCACAACTTTTGCTGACATTGTAGCTGTCTCTTGTGACAATATGTTCGAATACTCTATATGCCCTATATCCACAACTTTTGCTGACATTGTAACTGTCTCCTACGATAATTATGTCCTAATACCCTATGTCTATATCCACAACTTTTGCTGACATTGTCTCCTACGATAATATGTCCGAATGCCCTATCGTCCTATAGCACAACTTTTGCTGACATTGTAACTCTCTCTTGTGATAATATGTCCGAATGCCCTATCGTCCTACACACAGCTTTCACTGACATTGTAACTGTCTCTTGTGACAATATGTTCGGGTATTGCCCTAAAGTACTCAAAACATCATCTTTACAATATTCTCTGTACTCAATTTTCTCTTTGCTCACCTACTTGCCCTATCTTTTCTTACTCCTTGCTATCCTTACTGTTTTGTCAAATGTCCCTTTCTTTACTCCCATTAATCGCCTAATCCCATTCCACCCGACCCGCATGCTTTCTTTTTCTGTTTCATAGTACTTCTATTATGCCTTTATGTGTTAGTTATTATATATAGGGGGGGTCTATTGATATAAGGATTTTTTATGTTTTTAGCACCGAAATCAGAACAATGCCTAAGGTTGGGGATGAAGTTAGCCATGCATCATTTTTTCTGAGAGGGAAATAATAGAATGGGTTTTTAGAGAAACCCAAAACGATACATAGAAGTATCAAGGGAAAAATTATATGGGGCAGATTTTAAAGCAAGATCTGTGTTCTTACAAATGCCCCCGCAGGAAAATTACTTATGAACAGTTTGTAAAGAGGTCTAATACTATTTTTCTAGATATTATTTTGTTAACAGAAATAATCAAACAATTGTTTAAAATCTAACTTATTCTTTCGAATTCCAGTATATTTATCATAAAGTTTTTGCTTAGATTTAATTAGTACTGGAGATTTTATACCGTATTCCAACGCCATCGAAACTTCAATATATGCGCACAATTTATCGCATATTTCAGTTAAAGTTCCATCAACAGCATTATATTTATTATCGTCAAAACATGCTGCGTTGTCAACTCTTTTTACGCTATTGTTTTCAATAATTTTATCTGAAAATTCATCTTCTATAAAATATTGCATTTCCGAATGCCAACCAGGCGGAATTAAAGGGAGGATTTTTTCATCAACTTGTTTCTTTTCGTATTGTTTTATGATATCTTCCAATCCCGATATTGATGATTTTACAGGTGACACTATATCTTTTGTAAGAATCTCGGGAATATCGTGAAATAACGAAGAATAAAAATTATTATACCTTCTCTTTTCTGAAGCATTCATTTCCACTGACAGTATATATGAAAAGAACGCTACTATAAGCATATGACCCAACACACTTGTCTTTGGTATTCTAAAAGCCTGCGCCCATCTTTGTTGAAACCGCAGCTGACCGCACAAATCTAAAAATCCATAATATTTTCTGTTTATTACTAATTTTCTTATACCTGATAAATCATCAAAAACAGCAATACTTTCTTCTATTTCCTGTTTTGTTTTTTCTATACCATAAATCATCGAATTCCACGGATAGATTATAGTGAATTCCCATTTCGTTGATAGACAATGAGCTGCGCTTAAAATTCTTTTTTCGTGTAAGGCATAATCTGTATCCAAAAGATATCTGTAACACCTCTTACCAAAATCTCCATTTAAAGCCGATAGATCATTATTTAAGTTTTCTATTACCCATTTGTTTAATTCTTTTTCTTTTTTTGACATTATTTCACGGAAAATTTCAGGTTTTAAATCTGTAAGCATTATTCTCTGAAAAAATTCGAAAATTCCACCTTCAATAAGTTTTGTCCAATCGACCGGTTTACCATCTTCTTCTTCAAATTTTGCAACTATGTAAGCAATTATCATTTTATGGGCTTGCTTATCGAGCTCAAAGAAATCAAACGGACGTATATGATCATTCCATCTTAAAATATTTGCAGCAGAAAAAATTCTTAAAATTAAATCTTTTGTTATCATTAAACCTCTTTTTCAAACATACGGTTTTAAAATTATATATTCCAGTTATCAAATTAAATCTCAAAATCAAAGCGTTTTTTCTATTAAGACGTGTTCCCAAACAAAGAATTTTGCTTAAAAGCTTATTTTTAGGTACTTAAGTTAATGCTTTATTAGACCTCTTGCAAAACTTAAGTATTAAATTTTAGAATTACAAATACCTGAAACCCTGAGTTAAATCGCAGTCCAAAGCGTCTTCTGCTATTACTTATCTATTCTTTAGACTATTTTGAACCTTTTAACAAATACTTTAATGTTTTCTACTATAATCATCTGATAAATCTTTCTATTTAACTCTTTATCTTCTTTTGTCAGTGGGTGTTTCTTTGATCTCTTTTTTTAAAACCAGTGTGTTTGTATGTATTTTGCCTAAGGCCTACTAAACTGTATCTGCCATGTATCTTATTGTCTTTCTTTGCATAAATACATGCCTACTAAAATAAACTAAAATCGTGCTCCTTGCCCTATCAATCGCTGTGCATATTACTTGCTTGCCTTTAATTTAACTACTACCAACGGTTATTGTATGTCTATTATTCTTTTCGCTAAACCACTTTTAATACTACCAACGGTTATTGTATGTCTATTATTCTTTTCGCTAAACCACTTCGCTGTTTTTTTTAGGTCTTTGTGTCAATCTCTAGCATAATCACTGCTACTTTTACTTCTAGCGCTTTGTTTATCAATACCTATTCCCATCTAGCATATTCCCCACTATTATTAATACTTCTTCTACGTGCTTTATCGTCCTATATGCACAACTTTTGCTGACATTGTAACTGTCTCTTGTGACAATATGTCCGAATACTCTACATGCCCTATACGCACAGCTTTCACTGACATTGTAACTGTTTCTTGTGACAATATGTTCGGGTATTGCCCTAAAGTATTCAAACATCATCTTTACCATCTTCTCTATACTCAATTTTCTCTTTGCTCCTCCTGCCTTCCTCCTTTTCTTTTCTTACTCCTTGCTATCCTCACTGTTTTGTCAAACGTCCCTTTCTTTACTCCCATTAATCGCCTAAACCCATTCCACCCGACCCGCATGCTTTCTTTTTCTGTTTCATAGTACTTCTATTGTACTTTTATATGTTAGTTATTAAGAGGTCTAATATAAAATTTCAAAAACGTGCCAGAAATACAAAAAACAGGAATTATCACGGGTAAATAAAGAAAATTTTTAATTCCATAAACAATTAGAGGCCAATGCTGCTGTGTAGGGAGGGGTTGCCTTTTTTCATGATAATTACCTTATAATTGACACAAAATCTGTTTCCGAAACAACTTTTTGTCCCGCATCAGACAAGGCATAATCAATAAATGTTTTCACGATACCTTTTGGGGAACCATTTGTGTAAAGATACAACGGTCGCCAAATAGGATATTCTTTGTTCCTTACATTTTCAGGAGTAGGATAGATATATTCACTTTTTTCACTTTTAGCTATAGAAATGGCTTTCACTTTATTATTTACAAATCCCATGCTTACGTATCCTAAAGCATTAGGATTTTGACAAATTTCATCATATATGGCCCGCGAAGAAGACAGCATAAGAGAATGTTCAGAAAATTCATTCTTAGAAATTTTATCGTTATTTATTAAAACACACTCTTTAAAAAACGTATGTGTGCCGGAATTGCTTTCTCTTGAAAGAATTACTATCTTTCCATCATTTCCACCTATTTCTTTCCAGTTTGTAATTTTTGCTGTAAAAATATCGCACAACTGTCCCATTGTTAACCCATTAACGGGATTGTTTTTATTAACAAGCACTGCTAGCCCATCAAGACCAACCTTAGATCCAACAAGATCTATGTTTTTACTTTTTGCCAAAAGCCTCTCTTTTTCTTCTATTTCGCGAGAAGATATCGCTATACCGCATGTTCCGTTTATTAGAGATGCAAAACCCGCACCGGATCCTCCGCCTGTAACACTTATGTTATAGGTTGGATACTTCTTCGCAAAGTCTTCCGCCCAGACTTGAATAAGATTTACAATCGTCTCCGAGCCTTTTACTTGTATAGATTCGCCAGCGCTTTGAGTACTCGAACAAGTGTGAAAAACCACAGCTAGCGCCCCACAAAATATAAACAATAACACTATAAGTATTTTTTTCATTATTCCCACTCAATAGTCGCAGGCGGTTTATTTGAAATATCATAAACCACTCTATTAACGCCCTTAACTTCATTGATAATGCGGGATGATATTTTGCCAAGCAACTCGTAAGGAAGCTTTACCCAATCTGCAGTCATTGCATCTTCGGAATTCACAGCTCTTATTGCGATTACATATTCATAGGTTCTTGCATCACCCATGACGCCTACAGTTTTGACAGGCAGTATTACAGCAAAAGACTGCCATATTTTTTCATATAAACTAGCTTTTCTTATTTCTTCTGTCACTATATTATCAGCCTTTTTTAAAATATCCAATTTCTCTTTTGTTATCTCTCCTAGTGTTCTTACAGCAAGTCCGGGGCCCGGAAAAGGCTGTCTGTCTATGATTTCTGCAGGAATTTTTAGCTCTCTTCCTAAAGATCTAACTTCGTCTTTAAACAAAAACTTTAAAGGTTCAACTAATTTCATCTTCATTTTTTTTGGAAGTCCGCCAACATTATGATGGCTCTTGATAGGCGCTTTCGAACCCTTTATTGAAACACTCTCTATGATATCTGGATATATGGTGCCCTGCAGCAGAAAATCTAATCCTTTTAATTTTTTCGATTCCTTATCAAAAACCTCTATAAAGGTGTGTCCTATGATTTTCCTTTTCTGTTCTGGATCTGTTATGCCTTTAAGCTTTGACAAAAATACTTTTTTTGCGTCAACCATAATAAAATTTTTACCAAAAATTTTACCAAACACTTTACAAGCTCTTTCTGTTTCGCCAAGTTTTTGCAAACCATGATCAACATAAACGCATACCAGCTGCTTACCTATTGCCTTATGAAGCATTATAGCCGCAACGGAAGAATCAACGCCACCTGAAAGCGCGCATAAAACTTTACTTTTTCCGACTTGTTCCTGAATTCTTTTAATCTCATCCACTATATAAGACTTCATTGTCCAATCACGCTTTGAATCACAGATTTCAAATATAAAATTTTGGATAATTTTTTTACCATTAACAGAATGTTTTACTTCCGGATGAAATTGAACGCCGTATACATTCTTTGCCGCATTTTCTATAGCTGCATAAGGTGAGTTGTCCGATTTTGCGATAATCTTAAAGCCTTTTGGCATTTTTGCAAGCTTATCGCCGTGACTCATCCAAAGAGTTTCTTTTGAATTAATGCCGGCAAACAAAGAACAGCCGAGCTCTACGCTAACGTTTGCAAGACCAAACTCCCTGTTTCTTGACGGAGCAACTTTTCCACCCATATGTTTTGCTATAAGCTGCATGCCATAACATATACCCAAAATAGGAACACCAAGTTCCCATATTTTACGATCAGGCCAAGGAGCTTTTTTTGAGTAAACGCTGTCATAACCACCTGAAAGAATTATACCTTTCAAATTTTGTAAACCAGCTAAAGAACATATAGACTTATTGCCGGGATATATTTCACAATATACATTCTCCTCCCTTATACGTCTTGCAATCAACTGAGTATACTGCGAACCAAAATCTAATATTAAAATCATTTTGTTTCCTTTGTTGTTATCTTTTTATGATGCTAATTTTACAGATATTCAACCATTTTCTTACCCCTTTTTCTTCTTTCGTAAGACTTTCAAACACTTTAAAAACCATTTCATTTTTTCATTTTCTTCTTTCTCCTATTTTTAACTTCACTTAAGAATTATTTACAAAGCCTACCATTACCTGCTTGTTTATATAATGCTTAAAATATCTGGCTGACTATTTCATATGCTTAAATCCTTGTTTTTGCTTTGCGCCTTTAATCTTGCGTAAGCGCTTTGCTTTGCTAGTAAGCTTAAATGCTTTGCTTTTAGTTTCTGCCACGCTTTCTTTTCTATCGCAAGTTCTTCTTTGTGCTTTTCTACTTCTTGTTTGTCATTGTCTGATTTTATCTGCGCAGCTGTTGCTTGTTTAAAGTCTTTCACTTATTACCTCTTTGTTTCTAACATTAGCACCGTTTCTAGCTCCAACATTCTGCTCTCCTGATATACTGCACATTTTAATCACATAGTACGTAATTAAATCATCCTAATGTATTACTAATACATTTTAATCGTATGATATGTATTATATCATCCTAATGTATTATCAAATATATTTTATCAAATCATGCAAATTATAATTTGCAAGGGTAAAACTCGGGCATCTAAGAGCAAAAGTAATTTTCCTACGACCTAATACCTTGGATTGCCATGGACTTTAAGTAAAATGAAAAGTAAATGAAAATGTGTGTGATATTTTACAAAACAGATAAAATTTTAATGTTAGCCCATTGCCTTTGTTTGACAAAAGTCCAATATGTTGTGAGATTGGATTGATTTGTTCCCAAAAGTTGATATTTAGTAGTAAATTACTACAACAGACCTCCCGCACAACTTTGAGTATTAAATTTTAGAATTACAAACACCTGAAACCCTGAGTTAAATTGCAATCCAAAGGGTCTTTTGCGATTTCTATATCTACTCTGTACTATTTTGAACCTTTTAACAAATACTTTTGATATTTTCCACTATAATCCTTTTTGATGAAATCTCCCTATTTAACTCTTTATCTTCTTTTGTCAGTGGGTGTTTCTATGTTAGTTATTAAGAGGTCTAATAGTCAAATATGCCTATTGTATAATCAGAAAAACTAATAAAACCCATTAGGCAGGGCATTGGTCTCCAACTATCGACAAACATGGAAAAAAAACATAAAATTTAGCTATCTAAATAAAAGGGAGGGGTAGAGAAATTGAATAAAAATATCGATAAATTAGTAAGCACAAAAGAAAAAGTTTTATTTTTCATTGTTTGCTGTTTATCTCTTGTGACTTTGTTTTTACAAGTTCTGCTTACTGCTTATTATGCTACAATGATGAAGATTGATCCTACGCCTGTTGTATCGATGACAATTCTGCTTTGGCCTCTTGTTTCAGGATTAATATTAAACGGAATATTCATTGGATATCTGGGACAAAACTCGGTCCGAGTATCGAGGGTACAGTTTGCAGATATATATGAGATAGCAGAAGATTATTCGAAAAAACTGGATCTAAAAAAAACTCCCAAAGTTTATATTATGCAGCATGGAGGAGTATTAAATGCTTTTGCCACCAGATTTTTATATGGGGATATTGTAGTTATTTTTTCTGATATACTAGAGTTAGCATATGCTCAAGGAGAAGACGCAGTAAGGTTTATTATTGCTCACGAGCTTGCTCATGTAAATAGAAAGCATATGTCCAAAAGTCTTATTGTATTTTGGGGATTAATAATCCCATTTATCGGATCTGCCTATTCCAGAGCATGCGAGACCACATGTGACAATATCGCAGCGTATTTATCCGATAAGAATCCAGTAAATGGGCTCTTGGTATTATTAGCAGGAAAAAAACTATATTCAAAGGTAAAAATAGATATATTCCTTCAGGAAGCAGAAAAAGAAAAAGGATTTTGGAGCTGGCTCTCGGAAATCAGATCTAGCCATCCAAATCTTAGTACCCGCATACGAAACGTCAGCAAAACTAAGAAGATCATCTCAGTGATGTAACTCGGGGATGTAACCAACAGGCAGTAGAGTAAACTCAAAGACACCACCAAACGCTACTGTTAATATCGAGGTTTCTATGCTGAGTGACAACGATTTTCAAATGTCATAAGTTTTGAAATAACTGTTTTTTGTTCCCTTGTGCTTCTGTGAGACGGGATTGCTCTGGTTTTGGTTGTGGAATTAAAAATTCTATGATGTTTCCACGTGATGATTTCTGATTTTTTGTATTTTGGTACATTTGGCAATAAATAAAGTTTTTGTGTTCTTAACACCAAAATCGGAAGTAATACCACTAAACCGTGGGAACTCCGTAATTAGGAAATGGCCACTTAAATATATTAAAGATACTAGGGTTTTGGGAAAAAATATAGCATGAAAAAGAAAGGATTTTCGTTAGGATGTAATTTAGGAATGTGGGCAAGAGAAAGTGACGAGGATTTAAAAAGAAAAAGAGCTTTTTTGAAAATTTGCTGTGATTTTGGGATATCTATAATTTTCTTTCATGTGTTTTGCCTGTTTTAAGAAAAGCGGATCCCTTAAGTCAATGATCATTTTCTCGCAAAATGACAACTAGTTTTTTGTTCAAACTTTCTCTAATTTGAATTTAATATCCGGAGAAGAAATGCAAATAATTTATTCACTTATAGCTGCAGGCGTCGCAATGATAGGTGCTCTGACAGTGTTAGCATTTCACGAATGGTCTGAAAGAAATTCTTTTCTTATAATTAATTTTGCAGCAGGGATGATGCTTGCTCTTGCGTTTACTCATTTAATACCAGAAAGCTCGGATCTAAATCCCAACACAATGACTTATGTTCTCTTGGGGTTTTTAATTATGTTCTTTTTGCAGTTTTTTGTATTATTTCATCCATGTCACGATCACGAATGCTCCAAACACATGGACGCAGTATCAATCGCAGGATTGTCTTTACATTCTGTTATTGACGGATTAATGATTGCGGTAGGTTTTGAAGCCGCTTCCGGGGTGGGCATTCTTACAACTCTTGCAATTTTATTTCATAAACTTCCAGACGGAATAACAATTTCAGGCATTTTATTGCACAGCGGCGCTACTAAAAAGAAAATTTTTAATTTCTCGCTTCTTACGGCTTGCTTTACCCCTGTAGGGACAATTATAGGAATGTTTTTATTTAAAGATGTGTCTAAGTCTATGCTTGGATCTTTTCTGGGTGTAACAGCAGGATCTTTTATTTTCCTTGCAGCTTCAGATTTAATTCCAGAAACACATAAATCTAAAAATAAGGCGACATCTCTTATGTTATTTGTGGGGGTGCTTGTGAGTCTTGCCGCAAAACATATCATAGGACATTAATAAATGTACTTTATACTTTGTTTTGAGTTTTTTGTTGAGCGTTTAGCTACATCGTAACAAGTTTTGATTTAATACCGTCTATACTTTCTAATTGTGAAGTAAGATTTTTGATTGCACTTTCTTGCGCAAAAATCTCAAGTATTATAATGCCGGTATCGAAACAGGCATCTGAAGAACTGTCATGAATACCCAACCTTGTTTTTATTATACAGCCCTAAGGAGTTAAAACTTCCTGAACTTTTACTGTGCACTCTTTTTTTTGAACTGACAGTATCAAAATATTTGTCATAAAATCCTCCGCTAACTATTTATAGTCGAGACCGTTAAGCGACTTTTGAGAGCAGCTAACCTCTTGTGTTGAGGCTTCGGAGTTGACTACTTTTTGTACCTTTTGCATCTTAGTGCTTAAGATTTAAAAGTTCGCTGACAGTGACTATTTCATAACCCTCTTTTTTGATTTCAGATATAAAAACACCCAAAAATGATAATACTCTATCATTCTTTAACAAATCATGCATTAAAAATATCGCCCCGTTTTTAATAGCTTTTCTATATTTAGCATGCATTTCTTCAGCACTCATGTTTTCCCAGTCAGCACCAAAGCTCCAATTTATTACAGAGTATCCGTTATTTTTTGCTATTGTTACGGCATCAGGTTTTGCATATCCGTGGGGGAAACGCACTAGAACCGGTTTAACGTCAAGCACATCTTTTATTATTTTTTCGCCTTGCAAAAGTTCTTTTTCTATTTGAATTGCTTTATTTTCGCCTTTGTAAGCATAAAAATTTGTGTGTGTGTAAGTATGATTTGCAATTTCATGACCAGATGCAAGAACTGCTTTTGCTCCTTCAGGATCATTTTGGACTCTGACTCCAAGCATAAAAAATGTAGCTTTAATATTGTTTTCTTTTAAAATTTCTAAGATTTTTTTCGTTGCTTTGCCAGGGCCGTCGTCAAAAGTCAACGAAACTTTCTTAATATCTTTGGAACCTTCAGTATAAAACGTTTTAATCTGCGAAAAGCACTCAACAGGAAAAAGAAGAAACATTAATATGATAATTTTTTTCATTTTACCCATACCATAAAAGTTGACATTAAAGTTAAAATTCCTGCATTAATTATCTGCATCCAAAAGTTGTCGCTTAATTTCCACGGTACAGCTTCAATTATCATTGCTATAACGGCACCTGTCAATGCAAACCGCCAATTAAAAAGAAAAATACCAGACATAAAACACACCGCAAGGCAAGACAAACTTCCTTCTAAACTCTTCCCCGCGAAAGTCTTATGTTTTCCAAATGTTCTGCCTACAAGGGCCGCAATCGCGTCTCCAAATGATAGGTAAAGAAAACTGGCAAAGACCATATACTTGTTGGAGAACATTAAAATAGCAATCAGCGCTCCTAGCAACGTCCACATTACTGTGCTGATTTTGTCTGCTTCTTCAAATCTGTAAAAACCTTTAAAATTATTTTTGAAGAAATTATTAAAAGTAGGCACTTTAAACCTACCATATTCAAGCAAAGCTACAATAATAATTGCAACAATAAGACCAGAAATAACAAAATTTTTAGGAAGATACCAATATCCAAAAACATATACCAGTGATAGCAGGTGAAATCCCTTTCTCTTTATTTCGTCTTTTGGAATGCTAAACATATATCTAATACTCCACTACATAAAAATTTGTAAACGCCGCCTATGTTATCATAAAACTGTAGAAGAGTATCCTGTATACTTATCGCGTCACGAAAAACCAAATACGCAAGCAGAGTAAATACTACGATATTTACCGCAAGAATCACAACGTAAGAAAAAAATGTGCCATAAACTTTTAAATCGGGCTGACCTATGGAAAGAATATATATTGTAAGAGCAGTATGAAAAGCTATTGAAAACCCTACAAAGAAAAGAAAGTATTTGTAAAACCGTTTTACATCTGTAACCCAACCAAGACAAATGTAAATTATTACTATTGCAATCGTATATATCGGAAAAAAATAAGGCGTAAGGGTAATCCATATGTTGCTTTTAGTTAAAACCACGCTTCCAGATTTTTTACCGACATTAAACTTTTTAATTTTTGCGCCGCTCAAAACTCCAGCTATAGCATGAGAAAGTTCATGACCGAACACATACGTTCTCATAGGTTTATAAAAAACGACTTGAAATACGATATAGCTCAAAATTCCTATCCAAAAAGAAATATATCGATTGACAAAAGCTGTAAAGCACAATAGATTTCTAACAAAAGTATATCCCATGGCGCAAACTGCTGGTATTAATAAAAGTATAAAAATATTTTTTAAAAATTTCACTTTGAAAGATAACCATTGGAAGGATTTATTTCTAGCATGTCTCTTCCTTTCCGACAGAATTGTTAATTTTTCATAAAACAACTTTACTTATTGTAAAAACATGTCAAAAGGCAAGTTCAAGCAGTTAGGTAACAAGTAGAATTAAAGACTTTCTTAGGCGCCAAAATAATTTAGGTTAGGCCTTTTCTTTAAGCTAGCCTACTAATAATCGTAACGCCCGGTATATTATCAAAACTAGTTCCTTTAGGCAAACGGACTATTAAACACGACAAACGCATGAAAGCTTTTTTCCGATTTTTGATTGTCGCAGATAATATCAAATTGCAGTTTATGAAATTTGCTTTGAGTCTAAAATCAGTCGTCTCAAGAAACTTTTTTCATGCGTTTGTCCTGTGAGATTTTATAAAAATTGACATTGTTCCGATAAATTTGCTACCTTGCCAATGTCGTGTTGTGAGTTTTGTTTCGGGCAGTTAGCTCAGCTGGAAGAGCATTTCCCTTACAAGGAAGAGGTCGCAGGTTCAAGTCCTGCACTGCCCACCATATATCAGACAGTTTAAATATGATGGCAAGAACGAGATTCTTTAAATCGGTTTTTATGACAAACATACGGAAGCTTTTTTGATTTTTAAGTGTCGTTGATAGAGCTAAATAACAGTCCATGGAATTTGCTCAAGTTTAAAGTCAATAGTAGCCCAAGAAATTTCTTTCATGCGTTTGTCCTGTGAGATTTTCTGTAAAATCTAAAAACACATATGGGACTGTTTTTGTCGTCTAAAATTGGGTTTGTAGCAAAGATATAGCAAGCTGCGAAAAGATGATTTTATGTATATAAAAGTATGTCGTTTATTAGAAGCCCGTCGTTGTTTTAATCCGTTTGTCTTTGTTTGACAAAAGTCCAAATACGTTACGAGATTCTACGGAAGCTTGACAAAAGAATAAAGATTTTGTACACTTGCCATGTCTTCGAAATTCAGGAAAGACCGCCGAATTTAAGACTGCAAAAAGCAAGGGTTTGACAAGTTTTTAAAATTTTGATTTAATGGGTAGGTTGTCCTTGAGACAAAGTTCTTTTGTTTTAGCACGGCAGGGTATAAAGTGGTACAATCTGAAAGTTTAAAAGATAGCTAGAGGGTTGTAAGGATTCGAAAAGAACACTTTAACCGAAAGTGGAAGAAATGGAAAGCAAAGTTGAAGGTTCTTTCTGTTTTGAGGTTCTTTGAAAACTAAATAACACGCAGACAAGCGCCTCGCAAAAGAGGCAATCATGTAATTCAAGGGTCATTTGTAAAAATCAATTCGAATAAATAGTCGAAAGACTTTTATTTAATTTAAGTAAAATGATATCAGTAATTAAGAGCTTATTAACAAATCTCTATAAATTATTTATGGAGAGTTTGATCCTGGCTCAGAGTGAACGCTGGCGGCGTGCCTGACACATGCAAGTCGCGCGAGATTTTACGGGGCATTGTAGGGTCTAGCGGCAGACGGGTGAGTAACACGTAGGGAACCTTCCTCAGAATGGGGAATATCTCCGAGAAATCGGAGTCAATACCGCATAAGACCACAGTTTGGCATCAAACAGAGGTCAAAGCAGCAATGCGTTTTGAGATGGTCCTGCGGCCTATCAGCTAGTTGGTTGGGTAATGGCCTACCAAGGCTATGACGGGTATCCGGCCTGAAAGGGTGAACGGACACACTGGAACTGAGACACGGTCCAGACTCCTACGGGAGGCAGCAGTGGGGAATTTTGGACAATGGGGGAAACCCTGATCCAGCGACGCCGCGTGGAGGATGAAGGCCTTAACGGTTGTAAACTCCTTTTAGAGGGGAAGAAAAAAATGACGGTACCCTCAGAAAAAGCCACGGCTAACTACGTGCCAGCAGCCGCGGTAATACGTAGGTGGCGAGCGTTACTCGGAATTACTAGGCGTAAAGCGTATGTAGGCGGTCATATAAGTCTTTAGTGAAATTTATCGGCTTAACCGGGAAAGGTCTAAGGATACTGTTTGACTTGAGTGTGGGAGGGGGAGACGGAATTCCTGGTGTAGCGGTGGAATGCGTAGATATCAGGAGGAACACCGATGGCGAAAGCAGTCTTCTGGCCCAATACTGACGCTAATGTACGAAAGCTAGGGTAGCAAACAGGATTAGATACCCTGGTAGTCCTAGCTGTAAACGATGTTCACTAGATGTGGGAGGTATCGACCCCTTCCGCGTCGACGCTAACGCATTAAGTGAACCGCCTGGGGAGTACGACCGCAAGGTTGAAACTCAAAGGAATTGACGGGGGCCCGCACAAGCGGTGGAGTATGTGGTTTAATTCGACGCAACGCGAAGAACCTTACCTGGGCTTGAACTGCTAATGGTAAAAGCCGGAAACGGTGATGACCCGCAAGGGAGTTAGTAGAGGTGCTGCATGGCTGTCGTCAGCTCGTGTCGTGAGATGTTGGGTTAAGTCCCGCAACGAGCGCAACCCTTATCCCATGTTGCCTGTAGCAATACAGGATCTCTGAGGAAACTGCCATTGATAAAATGGAGGAAGGTGGGGACGAAGTCAAGTCATCATGGCCTTTATGTCCAGGGCTACACACGTACTACAATGGCCGGTACAGAGGGCAGCGATATCGCAAGGTGGAGCAAATCCCTAAAAGCCGGTCTCAGTTCGGATTGTGGGCTGCAATTCGCCCACATGAAGTAGGAATCGCTAGTAATCGCAGATCAGCAGGCTGCGGTGAATACGTTCCCGGGCCTTGTACACACCGCCCGTCACACCACGAAAGTCAGTTGTAACAGAAGTCGTTGAGCTAACCGCAAGGAGGCAGGCGCCTAAGTTATGGTTGGTGATTGGGGTGAAGTCGTAACAAGGTAGCCGTACGAGAACGTGCGGCTGGATCACCTCCTTTTTAAGGAGTAAACATACGTTTGGTTCGTTTAAAACGGGATGTTAATGGTCGGTTCTTGATTTGCAACGTTTGGGTTTGTTCGATTTTGCGGGGTGTTTGTCCGCGTGTTATTTAGTTATTTTTGTTTTTGCGCTGAAGGCGGAGACTGTATCTTACAAGGGCGTGAGTGAGTTGTTTAAGCGGGCCTATAGCTCAGTTAGTCAGAGCGCACCCCTGATAAGGGTGAGGTCTGTGGTGCAACTCCACATAGGCCCATCAACAGTTTAGCGGTCTGCTTTTATAGAGATGGTTGTTGGTGAAATTGGGGATATAGCTCAGCTGGGAGAGCGCCTGCTCTGCAAGCAGGAGGTCGTCGGTTCAAACCCGTCTATCTCCACAGACGATTATTTCAGATGTTTTTTGCATCTGATAATTATATAAGGCTGTTTGTTCATTGAAAACTTAATAGTTGTAAGGTAAATCAAGCGTCTTCAAATTAATCTTTGAAACAATGTTGTACAATTAAGTAAAGTCATATTTGACATTTCGAAAGAAGTGGGATTAGATAATGTGACCAAGCTACTAAGTGCATATAGTGGATGCCTTGGCTAAGACTGTCGAAGAAGGACGTGGTAAGCTGCGTTAAGCGTCGGGGAGGTGCAAACAACCTTTGATCCGGCGATTTCCGAATGGGGTAACCCACTGCAGAGTAATCTACAGTATCCGAAAGGAAGGCAACCCAGGGAAGTGAAACATCTCAGTACCTGGAGGAAAAGAAATCAACCGAGTATACCGAAAGTAGTGGCGAGCGAAATCGGTGAAGCCTAAACCGTTGTGTTTACACAACGGGGTTGCAGGACCGCATAAGTAGAGTTATCAATCAAAGAGTTAATCGAACGGTTTGGAAAATCCGACCATAGAAGGTGAAAGTCCTGTAAGTGAAAACTTTTTGACTCGAAGCGGTATCCTAAGTACCATCGGACACGTGAAATCCGGTGGGAATCTGGGGGGACCACCCTCCAAGGCTAAATACAAGTCTTAGACCGATAGTGAACCAGTACCGTGAGGGAAAGGCGAAAAGAACCGCGGGAGCGGAGTGAAATAGAACCTGAAACTGTATGCATACAAGCAGTTCGAGGCTTATGCCGGAAACGCAAGTGACCGGAATGGCTGAGAGCGTGCCTGTTGAAGAATGATCCGGCGAGTTATTGGTAGGTGCGAGGTTAATTATTATGTTAACGCATATTAAGCAGCCGTAGCGAAAGCAAGTCTGAAAGGGCGATTAGTACCTATCATTAGACCCGAAGCCAAGTGATCTATGCCTGGACAGAGTGAATTCCCCTTAACCGGGGAAGGAGGCTCGAAGCGTCGACCGTTGAAAAGGTCTTGCATGAGCTGGGTATAGGGGTGAAAGGCCAATCTAACTTGGTGATAGCTGGTTCTCCTCGAAATAGCTTTTGGGCTAGCCTGGAGCGTTAAATCAGAGAGGTAGAGCACTGGATAGTTTAGCGGGTGTAACCCATTTTGCGATGCTAACCAAACTCCGAATTCTCTGACGTATTTCTCCGGAGTCAGTACGTGTGGGATAAGCTTCACGTGCAAAAGGGAAACATCCCAGACCATCAATTAAGGTCCCAAAATATATGCTAAGTGGTAAAGGATGTGGAATTTCTTAGACAGCTAGGAGGTTGGCTTAGAAGCAGCCACCCTTTAAAGAGTGCGTAACAGCTCACTAGTCAAGTGATTCTGCGCCGAAAACACCCGGGGCTCAAGCATATTACCGAAATTATGGATTCTGTAGCAATATGGAGTGGTAGAGGAGCGTTCCTGTCGCGCTGAAGGCATACCGTAAGGAGTGCTGGAGCTGCAGGAAGTGAGGATGTCGGAATAAGTAGCGATAAGAGAAGTGAAAATCTTCTCCGCCGAAAACCTAAGGTTTCCTTGAGTAAAGTTCGTCTG
>BNVZ01000012.1 GCA_025998475.1 Endomicrobiia bacterium
GACAGCTTGATATGGCGTGGAAATATAATAAACCTGTAGTTATTCATTGTAGGATCGCCTATAGACTCTATAACTTCTTGGTAAGACGGTTCCCGTTCAAGCTTTAAATTATTACCGTTAAATTTATTAGCCCATTTATGTTTTATACAATACGGACATGCCATCATACATCTATTTGTTATATTTAAATACAAATTACCTTCAAAAACATAAGAAACAGTGCTCAATTAGTTTTTTCCTTTTATAAATAGACTAGTGGCTTTATTTTTATCAAATATTAAAAAGTTTTACGGCATTGTCAGCCGTTATTTCCGCTGTTTCATCAACAGACATATCTTTTATTGTCGCTATTTCTTTTACGATTTCCACAACATAAGACGGTTCATTTCTTCGTCCCCTGTATTTTTGAGGAGCAAGATATGGACAATCAGTTTCAACCAATAATTTATTTATATCAATATTTAAAACAACTTGTTTTAAAGTTTCCGATTTCTTATACGTCACAGGTCCGTCAATTCCAAGTAAAAACCCCATTTCAACAAATACTTTCGCCTGGTTTGCAGTACCGCAAAAACAATGTATAACACCTTTAGGAATTTTTTTGTATTCTTTTAGAAAAACAATCATATCATCATAAGCGTCCCTACAATGAATAACTACAGGTTTATTATATTTCCACGCCATATCAAGCTGTCTTACAAGAGATTCTTTTTGAATATTAATGTTACGCACAGAAGAATCATAATGATAGTCTAAACCAAATTCACCCACAGCTATACATTTTTTATTTTGAATTAAAGTTTGAAGTTTATTGTAATCTTCAAAAGCAGCCTTAGGAGCATCAACAGGGTGAATACCAAACGATACAAAAACATTGTCTTTTTTTGAAAGCTCTAAAGCTTTATCCCAATAACTCATTTCGCAAGATATTTCAATAATTTTTTCTACTCCAAAATCAAAAGCTCTCTTTATAACAGCTTCTCTATCGCCGTTAAATTTTAAATCTGTTACATGAACGTGCGTATCTATAATCATTTAATCCTCTTTTCACACTCCGCTTTTTGAGAAAAAATAGTAAGCGGTGATAGATCGAGCAAAATTATCATCAGCTTACGATTTATGCAAGAGAGCTAATAATCTTATATTACTTTCACAAGTATTATACACCGCAACAAAAGTGACTATACTTCAAGTGATACGAGGAAAAAGTATTTCAGAAGCTTGGAGCTGCGCTGCGGAAACCGAAAACCCTGTTGCGGGAATTATAGTATCTGCAAAATATTTTTTTGCAACCTCATTTATATTACCGCTTGCTCCTGTTATCTGCCATATTTTCTCAGAAATCACAGGCATAAACGGAAGCATATGCATTGCAATAATATCGGCAGTTTGTAAATAAGAATAAAGACAAGAGGCAAGTTTGTTCGTATCCGTTTTAGCAAGTTTCCACGGAGCATCAATTTCTATCTGTCTGTTGACAAGAGTAATTGCGCTCCGCAAAACCTCAGAAGCTTTATGCAACTCTAAATTGTCCATATTTTGAGCAAAACTTTTTTTAAGAATGCTTACCACTTCTTTTGCAAGCTCTAAATTAGGCTCTGTCCGTGGAACAGTAAGATTAAAATATTTCTCTGCCATCTTAGCAGTTCTAGAAATCAAATTACCTAAATTGTTTGCTAAATCCGTGTTGTATTGCAAAGTTAATCCCTGCCAAGAAATATCACCGTCATGACCAAACGGTATAAGAGTAGCCATAAGGTATCTAGCAGCGTCAACACCGTATTTATCAACAAGTTCTTTGGGAGAAATAACATTTCCCAAAGATTTTGACATTTTGCTACCGTTCAAAGTAAAAAAACCGTGAGAATAAACTTTTTTAGGGAGAGACAACCCAACGCCAATTAAAATCGCAGGCCAAATTACTGAGTGAAACCATAAAATATCTTTTGCCATCAAATGCATGTCGGCAGCCCAATATTTTTGAAATTTAGATTTATCTTCAGGATAACCTATTGCGGCTATGTAGTTTACTAAAGCATCAACCCAAACATAAACGGTTTGCTCTTTACTAAAAGGAACAGGTATTCCCCACTCAATGGCAGTTCTTGAAAAACTTACGTCTTCAAGACCGAGTTTTAGTTTACCTATAATTTCATTTCTTCTTTCTTCAGGTTGTATTTCTATATATTCTTCATGACGCGGATCTGTTATTCTTTCCAAAAGAGCATTCTGAAAAGAAGATAATTTAAAAAAATAATTTTCTTCAGACTGAAGAACAGGTTTTGTTTTATGAAAAAGACAGCAGCCGCTTTCATCCAAATCTTTAGGAACGTAAAATCTCTCGCAACCTACACAGTAGAGCCCTTCGTATTTCTTTTTAAATATAAGTCCCTTATCAAATAAAATTTGAATTATTTTTTCTACGGCAATAGAATGTCTCTGCTCGGTAGTACGTATAAAATCCGTATACGAAATATTTAAAAGTTCCCATGCTTGTCTAAACTTTGCGCTCATTTCATCACAAAGTTTTTGAGGAGTAACGTCTTTTGCTTTTGCTGCAGCTGCAATTTTTGCACCGTGTTCGTCGGTTCCCGTAAGAAAGAATACATCATAATTATTTAATCTTTTCCATCTTGCCATAATATCTGCAGCTATAGTTGTGTAAGAATGCCCTACATGGGGGATATCGTTAACATAATAAATGGGGGTTGTAATATAAAACTTCATCAGCTTTCCAGTCCATTGTTATCCTTAATTTGTTTTATTGTGAATATTTTAAATGACCTGTCTCCGAAATCAACAGTCACCTTTTCTTTTACACAATCTATGGCAACAAGTTTTGCCTTGCCTCCAGGTGTTAAAATCATTGTCCCTACATCAGGAAGATCTTTCTTTACATTTCTATATGTATCATTTTCATAAGATATACAGCACATAAGCCTATTGCACAAACCCGTCAGTTTTAAAGAATTTGAAGATAAATCTTGGTCTTTTAGCATATCTGTAGTCACTAAATTAAAATTTTTTAAAAAACTCTGGCAACACAAAAGCTGTCCACATATGCCTATCCCTCCAATCATTTTTGATTCATCCCTTGCGCCTATTTGCACCATTTGTATTCTTGTTTTTAAAGTACGCCCAAGATCTCTAATAAGTTCTCTAAAATCAACTCTTATTTCAGAAGTATAGTATACAAAGAGCTTTGAGCGATCGAAAGTGTGCTGAACACATGTTAATTTCATATCAAGCTTGTGATCTTTGGCTTTTTTCATAACTATTGTGTAAGTTTCCAAATTTCTTTTTTCATTTCTTGAAAGTCTTCGTATATCTTCTTCTGTCATTCTTCTTAAGATTTTACCTATAGGAGATTGATCTTTCTGCACACTCTTTTCTTTTTCGCAAATTATTCCGATCTCGACACCGTGCCCAGTTTCTAGTATAACTTTGTCGTTCAATTTCAAATCAAAATGTCCGACATCGGCGTACATCATATCTTTAGTTTTTCTCAGCATTACTCCAATAACAATTGGCATAACATCTCCTTCTGAAATGGACAAATACTCAGCCATTTTTTCTGAATATTTCAGTTACCTTGCTTCTTTTTAGTCAAACAAAACGAAGGAATCCATATGAGGTTCTTCCTAGGGGACATTGTTTCATAGCCCACGCAAACTTGCCCCGCAAAATATTCTTATACTCACTACAAATGACGATGAAGGTGACGATGTTCCAGCATCACCCCTAGCCCTCCTAACCCCCCCCCAGTCAATTCCCACTCCCTATCACAAGCGATATCCCCCCCCCAGACCCAGCCACAATCCCAGCCATACGAACCTCATCCACAACAACCCTAAGCTCAGTGATCTCGGCCTCAGTCATATCCTTCTCTCCCTCTTCTTCTCCGCAACCTCATACCTCCTCATGGCCTTTTCTTTTGGTGAAGAAGACGATGATGATGTGGTGATGATGATGAACTTGAAGATAAACCCGCGAACTGCCCGAGCTTGGACTTGAAGATGAATTCGAGCTACTTGGGCTAGCTGGGCTTGAATCTGCTTCTTTTATTTCTTCTATTTTCTCTGGAGTAGCATGCCTTCTGTTTACAAGTTTAGCGTTCTTTAGTTTTAACTTTAGCGGGTTAAAAGCAACTGGAATTTCGGGTTGAGCCCGAAGATGACAGCAAGAGACATTGTAATAAATATTATGCATGAGACCCTAATGTTGTTTGGATATAAAGGTATTTTTTAAATCCAGTAAGTCAAAAAATAAATTATCCAAAACCGTTTGAGCATTCACATTTTTAAGAAGCAAAGTTCTCGAAACATTTAACGAATCAAGAGCAGGCGCGACTTCTCTAGGATATGCTCTGAAATCTCTTTTTGCTTCTGCTATCATTGCATCAACGCATTCCAAAGCACCTGTTCTTGCTGTATTTTTTGAAATCTCCAAAATTTCAGAAACATAAAAATTTTGAGTTTTCAACTTACACCATAAAGAAAACCCTTCTATTTCTTTTTTATCAACAAGTTTTTTTGCAATTTCTAAAGAACCCTCGCTTAACTCAGCTGTTTCTTGAGCTTTTTGCGCATTTATCGAACAATTCAACACAAGCCAGCTTGATATTTCGCTTTTCCCTAAAGGCTGAAAAAACAAAGTCTGTAAACGGGAAACTACTGTTTTAGGTATTGTTTCTTTATGTTTTGCAATTAAAATTATGACTGTATTTTCTGGAGGTTCTTCAAGCGTTTTAAGCAACGAGTTTGCTGCCGCAATATTCATTTTTTCTGCAGGGTCTATAATAAAAACTTTCCATTTTCCTTCATGTATTTTTGTTGCAACTTCTTTCTGCATATATCTCATTGTCTCAATTTTTAACACTTTTTGTTTCTCTAAATCTTCTTCCTCAAACTCTGCTTGCTTTGCAAAATCTATGAGATGTAAGTCGGGATGAATGTTCTTAGCTATTTTTTTGCAAGATAGGCATACTCCGCAGGCACCAATGTCTGTTTGAGCAAAATCATTCGTAGTGCAGTTTAGAATTTTTGCAAATTCCACAGCCATAAGACGCTTGCCCACCCCGTCCTGCCCCATAAAAACATAGGCATGCGCAAGTTTGCCACCTTTTATTTGGCTAGAGAGTATTTTTTTTATTTTCTGCTGGCCTAATATGTTATCAAACATATAATACTCTACCTATGATTTCTCTTATTAAGTCTTGTGTTTCCTCGGGTGTTTTTTGAGTTTTAACAACTTTTATTCTTTTTGGATATTTTTTTGCCTGACTTAAATATCCATTTCTTACGCTGTTATGAAATCGAATAGATTCTCTCTCTATTCTATCGCCGTCTGTGCCATAAGATTCTTTATTTAATTTTTTTGCTTTTGTTAACCCTTTAAAAGGTACTATATCAAGATGTATTGTTAAGGTCGGAGATATCCCAAAGGACGCAGTAAAGTTAAGTTTATTTATAAGCTCTACGCTCAATTTTCTTCCATACCCCTGATATGCAACAGTTGCATCGGTAAATCTATCGCAAATGACCACTTTCCCGGATTTTAGAGAAGGGATAACAAGCTCCTTCATATGTTGCGCCCTTGCTGCTTCATAGAGAAAAAGTTCGCTCAAAGGCACAAGATGTAGGCCAGGATTTAAAAGAATGCGTCTTATAGCTTCAGCTAAAACAGTACCTCCTGGCTCTCTTGTGAGAAGAACTTCATAATTTTTTTGCTCAAAAAATTTTTTTAAAAGCAGAGACTGAGTAGTTTTTCCTGAACCTTCTCCACCCTCAATGGTAATAAAAATATGCTTTTTTTTCATCATGTTTTACCAAGTATTTGTTGGCGCAAACATCTCTGCATAGCATTGCTGTAATCGAAAATTCTGACACTCACAGAAATTAGACCTTTTTAAACCTATAGTTTTAAAATTATATATCCAAGCTTTAAATTAAATCTCAAAAATCCAAAACGCTTTCTTCTGTTTCTATATCTGTCAGACATTGTTTTAAACATCTACAAAACGTTTGTGCCAGTTTGTTCTCATGGTTATTCTATTGTGCTTATTATACTTCTTTTTCAAGAAACAACCACTAATGGTTTGGAAAAAGGCAAACAAATACCCTACAAGACTCTGTCTGCCACCACTTTTTTACAAAAAAAAAGATAACTACTACAATAATGCATTTCTAGACAGACTAAGTATACATTTCCATACCAAACTTTATATATCTTACCAAATCTAGAAGTTTTAGAGAAGCCTGATATTTGAGAAATGTGGAAAACCCATAAAAACAAGTAAAGTTTGGGTTTTGGGCATGGACAACAACTGTCAAAGCCTTGTCAAACGAACGAAAACATGCCAAAAAAACGACTTTTGCGGCTAAAAAAGGTTTTGCAAAAAAGTCTAATCACGCACGTATTGAACCAAAAAATGTATAATAACACCACAGTCACGACAAATGCATGGAAGCTTTTTTTGATTCTTAATTATCGCAGACAATACCAAATTGTAGTTTGTGAAATTTGCTTTGTGTCTAAAATCAGCCACCTCAAGAAGCTTTTTTTATGCGTTCTGCCTGACACAATAGTGTTTAAAAAGAAACTAGAACAATATTATTATTGGTAAAAATCATTATTACATGCAAACAAAAGGCGTAAACATGCGCAAATTTCTAAAATACATAAAATTCATACTTATCACTTTGATTGTACTGATATCATTACACTGTGCAGGGATTTGTGTATTTACTCCTCTTATACAGAAATATATTTACAACAAGACAGGATATAAACTAAAATTTGATAATTTTTATATTTCACCTCTTGGTTTAACTCTTGAAAATTTAAAAGCTGATGATATGTTTGCAGCCAATAAAGTTACGTTTAAAATTAACCCGTTGAAACTCTTTAAGTATATTGCCTCTCCTGTTGATTGGATCGATAGAATAAATATTCCTAAGCTTGAAATCTATTTAAATTCGGATATAAATATTATAAATTCTTATATACGAGATATTCCAATTGAGGAAAAAACAGATGATAAGAAAGAGGATGCAATAAGTAAAGAATCCATTAATCTTTTAAAGATTCTCAATTCGGATATAAATATTAAAAATCGCGATAAAAATTTTTTAAATCCAATTTTCTGTTTAAGCTCAAAAGGAACAGTTGATAAGAAAGAGGCTACAAAAAGTAAAAAATCCAATAATCTTTTAAAGATTGTCAATTCGGATATAAATATTATAAATCGCGATAAAATTGTTTTAAATTCAATTTTTTATATACGAGATATTCCGATAAAAATTAATTCTCGACTTGAGAAAAAAACAGAAAATATTTTTACTGTATCTTCTCTTTTTACCGCCAAAGATAAAGCAAATTTATGTTTACGCTCAAAAGGAACAATTGATTTTTCATCTTTAGACATATCCCAAAACATTGAAATCGAGCAAATGTTATATAAAGGATTTGATTTTAGCGGTTCTTCATGTTCTTTTTCAAAATCTGCTAGTAATTATAATGCAAATTTTACAGGCGACTCTGGTTGTTTTTCATTTAGTTCTTCGGAAAATAGCGCTATTGATATCAAATCAGAAATTGATCTTTCTAAAATCAACAAAAAACTTGCCGGGAATGTTCAAATAAAATTTAACAAACGGCACAATAAGAGAGATATAAAATTAGATATAATAAACTTAAATATTTTTGGGTCTAAATACGGGAATTTTAAGTTATTAGGCGTAAGAAATAACGATAATATTTACAATATGTCTTGCATGTATGGTCATGATAAAAAAATAAAAATAGCTTATACAAAAGAGGACGGAAAGCATAAAGCAAAGATTATGGTTAAAAATCAAACTGCAGGTGTTATTGAAGGCGATTTTAAGACTGGCAAAATCACAGGTAACATAAATAATGTAAATATAGGCGGAGTACCTATAAGCGGATATATGGAATTTCAAGGACATTTAGATACAGAAAATAATATTAAGGGTGTCATTAAAAGCACAGGAACAAGAGTTGCCGGTCTGTCACTTGGAAGCATTTCTGCTGATGCAGTAATTTCAACAGAAAAACTTGAAATTTTCAATTTAAAGTCAGATAATGGCATTAAAGCTTCAATATCGGCAAAATTCAAAGAAAATAAATTGTCAGGAGATGTTGATTTAAAAAATATTAATATTAAGGGCATTTATCCAGAAATATCAGGATTTTTAAACTCTCATGTAAAATTTTCAGGAGAGTTAGATAGTCCGCATATAATAATTTCAGCAACTGTGAGGGAAGGAAAATATTTGGCGCAATCTTTTTCTTTGACATCTAAGTTAGAGTATGAAGATGGTACATTCAAAATAAACAATGTAAGGCTTAAATCGCCTTTCGAACTAGAATTTTCAGGATATGTAAATCCTTATGTAAAAAACGGGAAATATTGCCCTAGAATTTTCTTAAATGCTGCATCAGCCTGCATAAAAACCGTTAAATTAAACGATGTTGAGTCCGAGATTGAGTTTAGTGATGATAAGATTATAATAAACAGTGCCTATGCAAAAGTTTCAAATGGTGAAGTAAAAGTGGATAAAGGTTTTTTTAATATTAAAGATGGTGTGTATAATCTTGATTTGTCTTTGATTAATGTTCCCGTAGGGTCTGCAGACATTTTTAGCAAAGTAAAATTATCAGGTAAAAGGATTAAAGAAAAAAACAAGATTGCGTATAATGGGAGTCTTAAATTTAACGATTTGTGGATAAACAAATGTAAATTATCTTCATCTTGTTTTGATTATAGTCTTAAAGATAAAGCG
The DNA here is from genome assembly GCA_025998475.1 of Endomicrobiia bacterium. Lineage (GTDB taxonomy): Bacteria > Elusimicrobiota > Endomicrobiia > Endomicrobiales > Endomicrobiaceae > Endomicrobiellum. The sequence continues at coordinate 8,808 of BNVZ01000012.1, forward strand.
TTTGAATTTTCTCAAAAATCCAATGACATAAATAAATATAATTCACTAAGCTCCGTTGTTTCTAGAGATACTGGACCAACAGCAAAATTTGGAATTAAAGGCTCAAACATCGACTTGAGTTTTGTAAATGATATCCTTAATTTACCCGATAATTTTTTTAGAGAAGGAAGTGTAGATATAAAGGCTAATCTATATGGAAATATCGATAATCCTCAATGGAATTTATCAATATCTTCTACAAGAAGCGGTTATGTAGCGGATGTTCCTTATGATAATTTTAATACTGAACTGAGTTTTGATAACAATTGCGTTTGTATTAAGGCATCTGTTTCTAAGCAAAACGAACTTTCTATGTATATAGATGGTAATTTTCCGTTGAGATTTGATAAAGCTACCGCTGAGACGAAGCAAAAAGAACCTGTAGGCATTAGTTATAAAATTGATGATCGTAAGTTGCATATTTTAAAATACTTGTCGAACAAATATATTGAGCCTAAGTCACTTTCTGGAGAAATGTCTTTTAATGGAAAGATACTTGGAACTTATGAAAAACCTAGTAATAGTGGGGAACTTTCAATAACCGGATGTTCGTTTAAGACAAAATATCTTAGCGAAGAAGTTAAAGATATGTCGGTTAAGATCTCTTTGGATAAAAATATAATTAAAATAGGTAAATTTAATTTTAAATCAGGAAACGGAGAACTGAAAGTTTCTGGCGAAGCAGAACTAGAAAAATTTAAAATTGGTAATTTTAACATAGAAATTTCAACTGATAAGAATGGAATTCCATTGTGTATTCCTCAATTGCTGATATCGAAAACATTGTATACTTTTTCGCCACTTACATCGAAAATATTATCGAAAATATTGTACACTTTTTCGCCACTTAACGATAAGCACTCATCAGGCAAACTCATTCTTGACAAGGTAAATATACGTGGCACGCCTTTAAAACCAAAAGTTTCAGGGCGCATTGCGCTTAAAAATGCTCAGTTTGTTTGGCCGGATAATGAAGAGTTGGAAGATTTACATATTCCTGTTCCTGAAGATACAGAATTTGATTTGAAATTAATAGCCAATAAAAATATAAGACTTGAAACCTCTCGTATTTCAATGTCAATAAATGGTTTGGTGCATATTAGAGGAACGTATGCTGAACCTGAAATAAAAGGGGTAATTAAGAATTTAAATGGAGAAGTAATTGGTTATTGTGGTGCTGATGCAGCTGATGCAAAGGGTGCAGAAATAAAAATAGATAAAACAAAAATATCAGGGCCATCTTCAAAGGATAATCTAAACACAAATACCCAAAACTCCAACTCTCCAGAAACGAACCTGCAAAAACCTCGATTACAGGTAGCAATTAGTCCAGAAACGAACCTGCAAAAGCCTCGATTAACTGACAAGCAGGTAGCAAATAGTTCGGATACTACAACCACAATATATCAAACAATAGCTTTGAATACCTTTGGTCGATTACTATCTACATATAAGATTACAAATTTTCTAAATGATTTGTTGGCAAATGCCGAGTTTTCTTGGTCTTCTTTTAATAAATCATCTCGGGGTTTCAAAAACTTCAAGTGTTCAACATCTAGAATGTATTTCATAGATGACTGCTTCTTCAGATACTCTTTTGATAACGAATCAACCCTTAACAAAATAGAACTGGGCTATAAAATGACGGAAAATTCCTCTATAGACATCGGTTTTGAATGTGGGCCTTCATATGAGTCTATGAGGATAATGGTGAAGTTGGAATATCGGTTTTTTTAAACCCAGAAAAAAAGTAAAATAAGTTAACATCACAACCAAACGCATGAAAGTTTTTTTTTGATTTTTGATTGTCGCAAGCAGCATCAAATTGCAGTCAGTCTATGAAATTTGCTTTGAGACTAAGAGTCTAAAATCAGTTGCCTCAAAAAACTTTTTTTCATGCGTTTGTCCTAAAATCAACACACAAATATTTGTTTGATTTATAGTTTTATACTATAATCACAGCGTGTACACCGGCTTATGTGCTAGCAAACTTTGCGATACTTTGAATTCTAATTGTCTCTATCGCTTTGCCAGTCTTTCTGTACTTGCGCTTACTTCTTTGCGAACGTAAGTTTACCGCAATACATAAGCTAGTTGACCGTATATTGATAACGGATATAAAGGGAGCAATAATGCAAAAATTTGAACAGTTTATCGGGTCGTTTTCTTTTGACGAGAGACTTGCGAAATCAGATATTATGGGTTCTATAGCTCACACAAAAATGCTTGTAAAAACTGACATAATAAGCGCTTCTGATGGTAAAAAAATTGTTTCTGGATTGATGTCCATTCTAAAAGATTTAGAAAAAGGATGGAAGATTCCTAAGGAAGAAGATGTACATTATGCTGTTGAAAAAGAGCTTATACGCAGAATTGGCATTATTGGTGGAAAAATGCATACTGCTAGAAGCAGAAACGACCAGGTTGCCACTGATTTGAGGATTTATTTGAAACAAGAAATAGAAAACATAGAAAATATTATAAATGATTTTCAGAAAACACTTGTTGAAAAAGCTGTTGAAAATATTGATGTTATAATGCCAGGGTTTACTCATTTGCAGCCTGCTCAGCCTGTTTTGGCTGCGCATCATCTTCTTGCTTACGTATGGATGATGCAAAGAGATAAGGAAAGACTTAGCGATTGTTACAAAAGAACTGATGTTTTGCCTCTTGGAAGTGCTGCTTTGGCAGGAACATCTTTCAAAATTGACAGACAATACACTGCAAAGCTTTTGAATTTTAAGAGCATAAGCGAAAATTCTTTGGATGCTGTAAGTGATAGGGATTTTGCGATAGAGTTTGTTTTTTGTATGTCTTTAATTGCTTTACATATGACGAGATTTTGTGAAGAAATAATTTTATGGATGAATCCTGAATTCGGTTATATAACTGTAGCAGATAAGTTTACTTCAGGTTCATCTATAATGCCTCAGAAAAGAAATCCTGACTGTGCTGAGGTCATAAGAGGGAAGTCAGGCAGGATTTTTGGCGATTTAACAGCTCTTCTTACCATAGTGAAGTCTTTGCCTCTTGCGTACAATAGAGATTTGCAGGAAGATAAGCCTCCTGTTTTTGACGCTTTAGATAACGTTAAGATGTGTCTTGAAGTTATTAACGAAATGACTGTCAGTTTAAAATTTGTTAAAGAAAGAGCTTTGAAAAGTACGCAAAAAGGATTTATTGCGGCTACGGAGTTGGCCGACTATCTTGCAAGAAAAAATATTCCTTTCAGGCTAGCACACGGATTAGTGAAGGATATTGTTTTGTACTGCAAAAAAAATTCCAAAACTTTGAACGATCTCTCTATTGAGGAATATAATAAGTTTTCTCCTGCGTTTAAAAAAGACATATTTGAGTATTTAAATGCAAAAAATATTGTTGACATAAAAACTTCTTACGGCGGAACTTCACAAGAATCTGTTATGCGCCAAATAGAAAATATTAAACGAAATTTGAAATGAGAAAAACCACGATTTTGATTGTTTTATTTTATAACTACTCAAAGCTACCCAGCAACCCCCAAACAATTTTAAAATAAATTTGGTACAATAGGATATGTTAGAGAAGAAACTGTAACAATACTTGAGATCTGAAGCACGAAAGGCTTCTAGCAACAATAAAAAAGGCTTAAAAGAGGAAATTTGTTTACTAAAGAGTTGATTGCCTTGCTTTACAAGAAATTATGCGCATTCATTAAAACGATTGATAAAATATCCAGCGATGTTCTCGCGTTCTTGTATTATGCAGAGGTTCCTTTTAACGACAATGGCTTTAGAGTGCGGAATTGGCAATATCAAGGTAAAAACTAAAGTATATGGGCAATTTACAAATACTATAGACGTAAGAGCAATTTGTTGGAATACGTTCCTTTGTTGACACCACTGTAAAGAATAGGCAAAGTGTGTTTATGGCTTTACTAGAGTTAGCTGTTACCTTGGGGAGTTGCGGTATTAGCGTTTTTTGAAAGGAGGAGTTTTTGAAATGGCAGACTTAAAATCTGTATTCTATACAAGCGTAGGGTTGGTTTTAAAGGGGAAGAAAAAAGTCGAGAAAGCGGCGCGACAGTTTGTTGAAGATAACAAAATTGAAGCCGCTGAAGGTAAAAAGCTTATTGATAAGGCTGTAAAATATGTGGAAGATGCAAAAGAAGAATTATCTAAAAAGATCAGCGAAACGGTAAAAACAACTATCAATAAAATGGGTCTTATAACCCATAAAGAGGTGGCTGAACTTAAAAACGAAATCAAAAATCTTAAAACTCAGATGCACAAATCAACAAATACCAAAAGCACAAAGCAAAAAATTAAAAAATCGCAGAAAAAATAAAATCCATAAAAAGGGAGGGTATTATGACAGTAAGAATAGGTATCAATGGTTTTGGCCGTATTGGACGTTTAGTGTTTCGTGCCGCTCAAGGCAGAAAAGATATTCAGGTTGTTGCTATTAACGATTTGATAAGCGTCGAGTATATGGCCTATATGTTAAAATATGACACAGTACATGGTATTTTTGAGGGTACTATTGAAATAAAAGACGGTAATTTGGTTATCAACGGAAATACAATTCGTATAACTGCAGAAAAAAATCCTGCAGACTTGAAGTGGGGTGCAATCGACGCTGAATACGTTGTAGAATCAACAGGATTATTTCTTTCCAAAGAAAAAGTACAGGCACATATTGACGCAGGAGCGAAATATGTTGTTATGTCAGCTCCTTCAAAAGATGATACTCCGATGTTTGTTTGCGGAGTAAATTTAGATTCGTATATAAAAGGAACTCGGGTAGTGTCTAACGCTTCTTGCACAACAAACTGTTTAGCTCCTCTTGCTAAGGTTTTGCATGACAAATTTGGTATTGTTGATGGTTTAATGACTACCGTTCATGCTACGACTGCTACACAGAAGACTGTTGATGGGCCTTCCGTTAAGGATTGGAGAGGTGGAAGGGCAGCTTCGGGCAATATCATTCCTTCTTCTACAGGTGCAGCTAAAGCTGTAGGAAAAGTAATTCCTGAATTGAACGGTAAATTGACGGGCATGTCTTTCCGTGTTCCTACTCTTGATGTTTCAGTCGTTGATTTGACCGTTAATTTAGCAAAACCTGCTTCTTATGATGAAATTAAGGCTGCTATGAAATCAGCCTCAGAAAATGAACTGAAAGGAATTTTGGGCTATACTGAAGATGATGTTGTATCTTCAGATTTTCTTGGGGATGAACGTACGTCAATATTTGATGCAAAAGCAGGAATTGCTTTGACAGATAAGTTTGCTAAAGTTGTTTCGTGGTATGACAATGAATGGGGTTACTCCAATAAGGTTTTGGAGCTTGTTGCATACATGAAAAAGGTAAACGGCTAATCTAGCTTGTATGACAAATAGAAGGTTGAAGTTAAAGTTTGACAATCACAACGCTTTTTACTGTATGAAAATGAAATTAATAAAAAACCAGTAATATCGCATTTGCACATGATTTTGTGGAGATGTGGTCTCGGGTTTTGTGAGGATATAAAATGAAACTAACGCTTTCGGACATTGACATGAGAGGGAAAAAGGTTTTAGTCCGGGTTGACTATAACGTTCCTCTTGATGCAAATCTTAAAATAACAAACGATAAAAGAATAGTGTCCACTCTTCCTACAATAGAATATCTTTTGAAAAATAATGCAGCAATAATTCTTATGTCTCATTTTGGAAGACCGAAAGGTAAAGTTGTTCCTGAAATGAGCTTGAAACCTGTGCCTGCTCGTCTAAGCAAACTTCTGGGAAAGCCTGTTAAGTTTGTTGGAGGCGATTGTGTAAGTCTTGAGTCAAAAAAAGCGGCGACAGATTTAAAGCCAGGCGAAATACTTTTATTGGAAAATTTGAGATTTCATCCTGAAGAGGAGGGTAAAAATGCTTCGGGCAAAAAGGATGAGTTTGCTATGGACGCATTTGCAAAAGAGCTTGCTTCGATGGGTGAAGTTTTTGTTCAAGATGCGTTTGGAACAGTGCATAGAGCGCATGCTTCAACAGCGGGCATTGTTAAGTATGTTAAAGATGCGGTGGTGGGCTTTCTTGTTGAAAAAGAGCTTAAGTTTTTAGGGGAAGCTCTTGAAAAACCTGTAAAACCATTCTTGGCAATTCTTGGCGGAGCCAAAGTATCCGATAAAATCAATGTTATAGAAAATCTTTTAAATAAAGTTGATACAATTATCATAGGTGGCGCGATGGCTTATACTTTCTTGAAAGCGCAAGGAGTAAGTATAGGTGCTTCTTTAGTTGAAAACGACAAGCTTGATTTGGCCAGAGATCTTCTTAAGAAGGCTAAAGAAAGAAATGTTGATATCATGTTTCCGGTTGATCATATAATTACCGATAAAATTGACTTTACAAATAAAGAAGTTCCGCCTACCGCGAAAGTAGAAAATACCGTCGATGAATCGATTCCGGAAGGCTTTATGGGTGTTGACGTGGGACGTAAGTCAATAGAAAAATTTTACGAAGTAGTTAAATCTTCAAAGACTATTGTCTGGAATGGACCTCTCGGTATTTTTGAGATAGACGAATTCTCTAAAGGAACCGTCGAAATTGCAAAACTTGTAGCAGAAGCTACTGATGAAGGTGCGATATCTGTTGTAGGTGGTGGCGATTCTGTTTCAGCCGTAAAAAAAGCGGAAGTAGATAAAAGGATAAGTCATATTTCTACAGGCGGTGGGGCATCTTTGGAATTCATGGAAGGCAAGGATCTTCCTGGAATTACAGCTATTCCTGATAAAAAAAGGTAAATGCTCAAAGGTAACAGTTAGCTCCAGTAAAGCTCTAAACGCACTATACATGTTATTCGTGATAGACGCGTTTTAAGAAAAATAGACCTCTGCGTAAAGTTCCTTTGGTAAAATAAAGACAAAGGAACTTATATACTACAGTCAAATCGCTTAAAGTTGCACCGTAAAGAATAAGAAGATATATGACAGGGAGTATACATCACCCCTTAAGCCGCAAGATGTTGCAATTTCAAGTGGTTTGGCTGTAAGTAGACTTGAAAAAAAGACTAACAAAGTACAAAACCTGAGGTGAAATTTACGGTCAACTTTTGATTTTACACGATATGACGCCAAAACTTGACACAAGCCGTGGAAAGTTGTAGAACGTTCTTCCAGTGTTGGTTGTTGAACTTGCGGTGCTATAAGCCTACTACGTCAAAAAAAACTAAGATAGAGAAAACAT
>BNVZ01000013.1 GCA_025998475.1 Endomicrobiia bacterium
TGGCAATCACCCATTACCCACTAAGTTGCAGCCCAAAGTTCTCACCAATGCCAAGTAATACAAGTTATTAAAAGTATAACAGCACGAGAGATGTTTTGCCGTCAATTGATTTAAAAAAAGAACTTTGTGGGTGGCGGCATCGGAGCGATGACTTTATTGAAGCAGTAGCAAGTAGGAAACAGAAGGGATTCTTGGGCTATGTTGCTAAACAGGGGGTCAAAGATCTAAAACAACAATTACAGCTCTTCAATTTCCACTGCTAATACCGCACGTCTTGCTGTGTGGAGGGTCATTATACGAAAATTTTTGTCATTTAGCTTCTTCTCGTCCCTTTTTGCTCTTTTTTCAAAAAGCGGTTAAGTCAGGAGGCGCTCAAGCTGCTTAGATTAGTGTTTTTGTCGAGCATTAGAAGTATAGTTTGCGATTAGTTCTTTTTCAACCAGTTCTCCTAAATCCCTGTTCATAAATTTAAAATTCTTTACCCAATTATTATTTTTTTTATTAGAAGGCCATGCAATCCATAATTTGCCTTTTGTCTGCATAATACGGCATTCAACTTCAATATCATCATCAAAAATCACAGACGCAAAAGCTTTTATTGTTTTATGATTTTTAAAAATTGAAAATTTATTTACTTTAAATAAAGTGTTTTTAGTTTTTGATGATGTTTGATTTTGCATTAAGGAATTGACGAGATACTGGCGGAAATCTCTTTTTAAAATAGCAAATTGCTTATACACTTTACCTTTACCAGTGTATACAGGGAATTTAATATCATTATTTTCAAAAAGTATATCCGAAATCTTAATATCTTTATTTAAAACAATATAAAACGACCCCTTGTTCTGTGAAATTTTTGTAACTTTCAAATCAGCATAGACAGAAGTGTAAAATACAATAGAAAAAATTAAAACCAATATTGAAACTTTAATATAGTATAAATGAGCTGTCATTTTTTATATCTGTAATAATTGTTTTTGTCTTAATATTTTTTTAAGAGATTCAACGTAATACAAAAGATTAGGATTATATATCTTAAGAGTCTCTAAACCTGAAATTAAAAACCTTTCTTCGATGTTCTTTTTCCCTTTAGGGATAGATAGAATTTTTGGAATTCCTAATTTTCTGGCAAGATTTGGGGAAATTTTTATAGTATCTAAGAATAATCTAGGAGCAATGTATTTTAATATCGATTTTTCATCTTCAATACCTTGCTCCATACGAAGCAAGAAACCAAATCCTCGGTACCAAACAGCGAGAGAGGTTCGTACTTTATTTTTTGTTTTTCTTCATAGTCGTCCAATACAAGTTTAAATTCCTCGCTCGTTTTCGCTTTATATTGCGCCGCCTGTTCCCGAAAAACTTAGCGGATATACAAAAGTTATAAGTTCATTATTGCTGTCATGGTAAAGTATAAAACCCTCAGCATAAAACATCTCGCCTCAGTTGTGGCAAGAGCAAAAACACAAGATTTATTTCTCTTGCCATCAAGGCTTCTTTAAGTTCAGGATTATCGACAGTGCTTGCAGCACAAAACAACTCTACATCAAAGGGATGCCTTTTATGGTATTTGATTTCTTCAAGATTTAAAATCGTACGGGCAAATGTTACCAAATTATGTAAAAGTTTATCAATTATGCTTAAATAGGCTTAATGTTAAAATTTGCTATTGTGCTTGCGAATTTGAATACAGTCAACTATATATTTCATCAGCAATTACTCGCGTCTTTTCCTGTTTCTCTTTCATACCGAAGCATCTTTATTTTTTTCTTTATTCCGCCTGCCGCAGAATAACCGCCCATTTTTCCATCACTTCTTATAACTCTATGGCAAGGAATTATCGGAGCAAATGGATTTTTACTTAACGCCATGCCAACAGCCCTAGACGCCTTGGGCAATTTTATTCTTTTTGCAAGCTGTTTATAAGTTAATGTTTTTCCTGCAGGAATCTTAAAGCAAGCTTTCCAAACTTTTACATAAAAGCAAGGATAGCATTTCATTTTTTCGATAATACTTGATGGTATTTTACTTTTCATGGCTATACTCCAAACTCTTTTGCTCTAAGTTTTCTGTGATAACTTACGGCAAATCTGTGAGATTCATTCCTTACTGATTGCAAAAGCTTTAAAGCTTCGGAATACTTGCTTAAAACCAATGCTTTATCTTTATCAGGCAAAAAAATTTCTTCATTTTTCTTAGCAAGCGAAATTATAGAAATCTGTATTTGAAGTTCCTTCAATGCGCTCACAGCGGCTCCAAGCTGTCCTTTTCCTCCGTCAATCAAAATTAAATCTGGCAGTTTTTCATTTTTTCTTATTAATGAAGAGTACCTTCTGTAAACAACTTCATGTATGCTTGCAAAATCATCCGCTCCTACAACCGTTTTAATCTTAAATCTTCTATAATTCTTTTTATCGGCAATACCATTTTGAAACCTAACCATAGAAGCCACAGCATTTGTACCCTGTATGTTTGAATTATCAAACCCTTCTATTACAGCTGGCGGATGTTTTAGTCCTAGAACATTTTTTAATTCATTTATGCTGTCTGCTCTTTGCACAGATTGATTTATATCATCTTGCGTAATTTCGCTTATCATAACTCTTTCCGACATATTTTGAAGAGCATAAAGCCTATCTCTTATCTCTTTTGCCTCTTCATAACGCATATTCTCGCTTAAGTTGAACATATACGATTCCCATTCATCTTCAAGTTTCTTAAATTTTCCATTTAAAAACAACTCGACATCTTTTATTTTTGCTTTATAATCTTTTGACGTAATTTTACCAAGACACGGACCGTAACACATTTCTGTATGATAGTAAAGACATGATTTAACTTTTTTTTGTTCAGGCAATGACCCTTCCAAAAGAAGCATTTTACACGTACGAATTTTAAAAAGTTTTACAAGCCAGCGAGTAAGTTTTTTTATATAAAAAATTTGAGGATACGGACCAAAATACAAAGCGTTTCCATTAAGCCTTTTTCTCGTAAGTGTTAAACGTGGAAAGTCTTCATTAATAGAAAACTTGATATATGGATAAGATTTATCATCTTTCCACATGGAATTAAAGTACGGCTTTATCTTGTTTATTAACTGTCTTTCAACTATCAATGCTTCTCTTTCAGACATGCATAAAATATAATCAATTTTACACATTGCCGTTATAATGGCTGTAGATTTTGAATTTATATCAGCATTAAAATACGATGACAGTCTGTTTTTAAGGCTTTTAGCTTTGCCTATGTATATGATATTACCTATTCCATCGCGCATTATGTAAACACCTGGCAGTTTAGGAATCTGTTCAAGTTTTTTATTTCCAGAGTTTAGCATGCTAAAATTGTATCATATTTCTTGCCATAGAAAAGAGCAAGAAGAGATACAAAAAAGCAATAGAAGAGGTAAATACAGCAATACAGACAGGAAGCATAAAAAGACAGAGATCAGATAGAGATAAGCAGACGACGGTGGCGACAAAGCAGACAAAGAAATGGAGAGAGCAAAAAACCAAACCAGCATTAAAATCCACGCATGAGGGGATTGTCCTGATTTTGGCTATGGCATTAAAAATTTGGATGTTTCTAAAATCATTATCTTGTCAGTACTCCAAAATACGCTACAAATGCTGAGGGGCAGGATCGAACTGCCGACACCAGGTTTTTCAGACCTGTGCTCTACCAACTGAGCTACCTCAGCACACCAAGAAAATGTCTAAATCATTCCGCACCTCTCAAAAAAAAGTTTTTAATTCCATCGTTGCCCAACTGCTTTGAAATTGCTAAATTTCAAATATTAACAATGACGACAGATTGCTCTTCATCACTTGAATTTTACCCTTGAATGTCTTAAGTCGTGAGTGCCTTGTAAAAAGAGGCCCAATTACTAGTCCGTATTTTAACATTTTAATATTTTAAAATCATTAGACCGTAGAACCTCATCAGGACAAACATACGAAAAAAGTTTCATGGTTTTTGCAGGCTTTTGTATTTACCGTTTTGTATTTACCGTGCTGAATTATTTTTAATAAAATTTACTACTGACATTTTTCTTTAACATTTACACTACACGTGCATCCTTCCCTATTACGGAAGTGAAGCTTTGAATTGCTTTATCATATCATTCCTTACAAAGACGACACAATAGCGACAATCCTCTCGTCATTTTCTATTTCTTATCATCAACAATTTCTGCATCGACAACTTTTTCTTCATTATTAGACGTTTGCTGAGCATCTCCCTGAGACTGTCCTTGTTGTGTAGAGTTTTGAGTATTTTGAGCTTGTGAAGATTTATATACTGCTTCAGTAAGTTTGTAAGAAGCTTCTGTTAATGCTTCCTTTGTTGACTTCATTGCAGCTACATCACCACTTTTTAAAGCATCTTTTGCAGCAGTCAATGCCTGTTCTATTGCAAGTCTTTCATCAGAAGAAACTTTATCACCATGTTCCTTTAGACTCTTTTCAGCAGAGTAAACAAGATTATCCGCTTCATTTCTTACTTCAATCTCTTCTTTGTGCTTTGTATCTTCAGAAGCATACTGTTCAGCTTCCTTAACATATTTATTTATATCATCTTCTGAAAGCTTTGTTGACGATGATATTTTAATTGACTGTTCTTTACCTGTTCCTTTATCTTTTGCTGAAACGTGTAAAATACCGTTCGCGTCTATATCAAAAGTAACTTCAATCTGAGGGGTTCCTCTTGGCGCAGGCGGTATTCCGTCAAGCATAAATTTGCCAAGTGACAAATTATCTTTTGCCATAGGTCTTTCACCCTGAAGAATGTTGATTTCAACACCGGACTGATTATCTGCAGCCGTTGAAAATATCTGAGAACGCTTGGCGGGGACCGTAGTATTTCTGTCTATCAAAATAGTTCTTACGCCACCCATAGTTTCGATCCCGAGAGTAAGCGGAGTAACATCTAAAAGAAGAATATCTTTAACATCTCCAGTTAATACTGCCGCCTGAATAGCCGCTCCAAAACACACGCACTCCATAGGGTCTATTCCACGTTCAACTTTTTTCCCCACATGATCTTCAACAAATTTCTGAACGATAGGCATTCTGGTAGGTCCGCCAACCAAAATAATTTTTGTAATTGTTTCAGCCGTAAGTTTTGCGTCTTTTATAGCCTGATCTAGCGACGCTTTGCATCTTTCAACAATAGGTCTTACAAGATTTTCAAGAGTTGCTCTTGTAAACTTCATATCCAAATGTTTAGCACCTGATGCATCAGCAGTTATAAACGGAAGGTTGATATCGGTTTCAAAAACGTTTGAAAGTTCTATTTTTGCTTTTTCAGCAGCTTCTTTTAAACGCTGTACTGCCATTTTATCGTTGTGTAGATCTATTCCGTTTGTCTTTCTGAACTCTTCGGAAATATAATCGATTAGAGCATTATCCATATCGGTTCCGCCAAGTTGTGTATCGCCTGAAGTTGAAAGAACTTCGAATGTACCTTCAGCACCCATCTCCATAATGGTTACATCGAGAGTTCCGCCACCGAGGTCAAAAACCAATATTTTCTGCTCTGAACCGACCTTATCTATACCGTAAGCAAGCGAAGCTGCTGTGGGCTCGTTAACAAGTCTTACTACTTCAAGACCAGCGATTGCACCTGCATCTTTTGTAGCCTGCCTCTGATTATCATTAAAATATGCAGGTACAGTAATAACTGCTTTTGATATTCTTTCACCCAAATAAGATTCAGCGTCTATTTTAATTTTCTGAAGAACGAAAGCCGAAAGCTGCTGAGGTGTAAACTCTTTACCATTTACATTATATTTGTAATCAGTTCCCATTTTTCTCTTAAAAGCGCTTATAGTTCCTTCCGTATTTGTAACTGCCTGTCTTCTCGCAGGTTCGCCAACTAAACGCTGATCATCTCTTGTAAATGCAACATAAGAAGGAAAAGCCTTGCCGCCCAATGTTGTGCCTTCAGCCGAAGGGATAAGAGTAGCTTTACCACCTTCCATAACGGCTGCTGCAGAATTTGATGTTCCTAAATCGATACCGATAATTTTTGCCATATACTTCCCCCTGTGTTAATTATTTTCATTTTCATTTTCAGTTTCAACTTTATTATTTTTTGCCACTTTAACTTTTGCAGCTCTTAAAAGCTTACCTTTCATTTTATATCCCTTTTGGTAAACTTCTAAAACTTTGCCATCTTCCTCATCGTTTTCGGTGTAATCTAGAGCTTCGCATACATTAGGATTAAACTTATCGCACTGTATTTCTTCAATACCCTCTTCCTTCAACATCTTTGCAAACTCTTTGCTTATCATTTCGAGACCGACTACTACGCTTTCTATGTTGTTGCTTGTTTTTGCGCTTTTTAAAGCTTGCTGTAATACATCATCAATATTAATTTGTTTTATAAGAATTTCTTCTTTTCCCGACTCCAAATAGGCTACCTTTTCTTTTTCGGATCGTCTTCTGTAATTTTCGAAATCAGCTTTAAGCCTTACAAGTTGATCGTAATAATCTTGAGCTAATTTTTTTTGATCTTCAACAGACTGCTTTAAAATTTCAACCTCAGATATCTCTTCGTCTCTTGCCTTACCGCAGTCACAGGCTTGGCCACTTTGTTCGTTTACAACTTCCTCTGTTTCGTCGTCCATTTAAAATATCCCCCTATCGCTCTTTGTCTTTAAAAAATTTGCTTAGCATTTCAGAAATACGACTTACAAGCAACATCATTCTTTGATATTCCATACGTTTAGGCCCGATAATTCCCAAAACACCTACAGGCTGTTCGCCGTTTTTATAAACGGTAGTTATCATGCTTAAATCTTCTAATCCTTTAAATGTGTTTTCAGAACCTATTTTTACATTTATTCCTTTGTTGCCAAAATCTTTGCTTATAATCTCTATCAACTTTTCTTTATCTTCGTTAAATTTTATAAGCGATTTTATAGACTCAAAATCGTTAAAATCAGGAACTTCCATCACGTTAGACGCACCACCTATGTATACATCGTCCTGTATATTGTAAAAAACATCGCTTATTTTCTCAGCTATCCTTAAAATCTCCAGCTCACTCTGCTTAAAATCTCTTATTTCCAAAACAATTCTTTTATTTGCCTGCGCGACAGACACACCTCTTAATTTCTCATTTAAAAAGTTTCTCAGTTTGCTTAGCTGCCCTGACGTAAGAGAAGCTGTTATTTTTTTATGTTTTATCATTCCGCTTTGAGTAAGCAATACCACTAAAAGTTCATCTTTTGTAATTTGCACAAGCTCAATGTTTTTTATTTCGTCGTACTGGGCTTTAGGCGCCATAACAAAACCGGTATATTGGGAAAGACCAGATAAAATACGCGAAGTTTCCAAAAGAAGGGCTTCTATTTCATTATATTTCTGTTTGTACTCTTTTTTTATCCTCTCTTCTTCTTCTACGGCAAATCTCTGCAACTTTACAAGATTATCAACGTAGGATCTATAACCTTTATCTGTTGGAATTCTGCCAGCAGAGGTATGAGGATGCGTAAGATAACCCTCTTCTTCAAGATCTGCCATTAGATTCCTAACAGTAGAAGGAGAAAGATGAATATTGTACTCCTGTGTTAAAACGTTTGAGCCTACAGGCTTACCTGTTTTAATATAATGATGTATAATAGCGCTTAATATTTTAGTCTTTCTTTCTTTTAAAACTTCTAGTACTATGTGCCGCACTTTATCCTCTTATAAAGTTATTTTGGCAATCAATATATTTTAGCACTCGCACTACTGAAGCGCCAATACTCTACCACTATCATTGGCTTATGTCAAGTATTTTATAGAAAATGGGCTTAAAGTAACAGACCAAGAAAATGTCTAAATTGCCTTGGCATCCAAGAAGGTCTTTTAATTCTACTGTTGCTTAGCTGCTTGAATTTGCCGTCCGCAGCTCTAGCCAACTTATCCCAAAACCTATCTGCTTAACTCACCCCAAACTCTTATAAACATCATTTTTATGTTATTCGTCTTAGCTCAATTCCTGTTTTTTTGGCCCTAATGTGCTATAGCCAAATCACTTTAAGTTGCGTCGTACTGTAGCTTCAAAGATGCGATCAACTTGTTATAAAAATCTTCTGTTTCCTGCCACATATCTTTTTACTTTCTTTAAAAATGAGTCGGATTCAAATCTAGCAAATACAGTGGCAAGTAAAGTATTTTACATCCAATTTTCTCTATAAACTCTCTTATCCTTTTACTTTTGTGAATTGATGCATTGTCCAGTATCAATATTTGCCCTTTTTCAACTCTTGGTAACAATACCTCTTGTAGCCAAACACAGAAAACATTCGCGGTTGGTATACCCTTTAAAATATTCAATTCCTGTTATTTTCTCATTACAAAGTCCTCCTATAGCCAAGTCACTTTAAGTTGCACAGTAATAAAAAAAGAAGATAAGTTTTTATCAAAAAGGCAGGAAACACAAGTTCTTTTGTCACTGCTGCAAAAACGCAAATTATGTTAAAACATGCGCTATGGTACAAATTAAAGTGGTTTGACTGCAATATTGAAGTCTCTATAGGTCTTATTCTAACGCTTGGTCTATGAGTTTTTTTAAGGTCTTTTTCTCCACTTTTTTAAAAGGGGTTTTAAATTTTGCCGGGGTATTGCAGAATCATATCATATGTACTACAATAGCACCATAGTATGGATATAAAAATAACGCAAAAGACAAAAACACAAGAAAAAATTTATGAAAGCAGATATGGCAGCAAAACTAAAAAACTAGGGAGGTGCTAATGACGATCTTCCGGAATTATAGTGAATGTTGTGTCTGAAAAATAAAAGTAATTTTCCCATGACCTTGCGGTCGAGGCGTTTGTAAGGACACAGATGTTGCTTTAAAATCTAGGCAATATCTGTCCTGTTTCGTTTTTCCCTTGGTACTCTTATGACACTTACAATGATATACGCAGTAACTTGATTGTTTTATTTTCATTCTTATACTCTATCATTTCCATTTCGGGAAAAATGATGCAAGAGCCAACTTCACCCCCCCCAGTTTTACGGTTGTGGCATTGCGGTGGATTTAGCAAATATTATATCAAGGGCAATATCATGAAAGAAATAAAAATACTAAACAGCGGGGGACGGGCAAGCCTTGCGTGATATTTATTAGAAATTTTTTCAAAGAAAACAAACTGACGCAAGCATTTTGAAGAGGTTTAAAAATAATATCTGGCAGATGCAGAAATAGAAGAAAGCGCTTTGGATTTTTTAGATTTAATTTGATAGTTGGAGTACACAATTTTAAAACTGTATACTTGAAAAAAGGTCTGTTGTTTTAACTTATGGAATATATAAACAAAACTGCTTTTATTAACTACTTAAACTGTCATACTTTGGGTTGGATGACAAAAAGAGGTATGCTTCCAAGACTTACAGGGATTAATAGTGAATTTCTTACACTTGAAGGAAGAAATGTTCATAAAATGTCATGGCAGCTTTTTCCCGATGCGATAGATGCAAAGAAATTAAATACAAATGCTGCTGCTTGTGATGTTAAAGAATTAATTTTAAGCTCTGATGTTAAAACGATTTGTGATGTGTCATTTACGGTGTCCGGTTACTGCGCAAGAGCAGGTATGCTACATAAGCTTAAAAACAATTCGTGGCATTTATTTGAAGCTAAATCGGGCAGCAAATATAAAGTCAAATACGTTAACGATATGTCTTTTACTGCAATGGTGTTGGCTAAAGCAGGTATCAACATCAGCAAAACTACAATTCTTCACTTATCAAATGATTATCGTTTGGGAATGGATATATCAAGTCTTTTTACAAAGCTTGACTGTTCTGATAAGGTTGAATTAAAAGTTCAAGAATTCTCGAGTCTTTTTGATAAAGCTTTTGAAGATATTAACTCCGAAAACATGCCTAGCCCTTATTTGAAAAGGAATTGTAAGAATTGCCCAGTGTTTGACGTATGTATGGGCAAAGATGTAAAAAACCATATTTTTAATTTACCAAAACTTTCCGTACCTGCGATTGAAAAATTGATAGCACTAGGGGCTGACACAATTGATAAGATTCCTGATGATTTTGAACTTACGCAGATGCAGAGTATTGTTAAAAATTGCATGTTAACAAATACAAACTACATATCTAAAAATTTAAAATCTGAGATTGAAAATATAAAACAGCCTTTTTGTTATCTTGATTTTGAGTCTGTAACAGCAATCATGCCTTTGTATCCAGGCATCGCCCCGCATACGCAGCTTTTAACCCAGTTTTCACTGGACAAAGCTGACGCTTTCGGAAATATATTAAACCATTACGAGTGTATTGCGGATCAAACTAGAGACTACCGCCGTGATATTGCCGAGAAACTTATCGAATGTCTTGGTAAAGAAGGTAGTATTATAACTTATGCAAATTCTGAAAAAATCATTATGTTAAAACTTACAGAACTTCTTCCAGATTTGTGTAACGATCTTAATAAGATAATTGAAAGAATTGTCGATTTAGAGTTGATCATTAGAAAAAATTATTACGATATAAATTTTCACGGACGTTCGTCTATTAAAAAAATTCTTCCGATATTAATTCCAGAAATGAGCTATACAGATTTGGAAATTGGTGAGGGTGGAGATGCTGCTGCCGCCTTCGCTTTTATGGCAATGGGGGTTTATGATGAGAAAAAAATAGAAGAAACAAAAAAGAATTTATTACAATACTGCGCCCAAGATACATTGGCAATGATTCGCATACATCAGTTTCTTATCAATATTGTTAATAATTTAGTCTAAAAACAGTGCTGTGCTGTTTTTAGACTAATCTTTTTAGGCTATGGCTATGGCGCGATGTCTCAAACACTAAAAACTTGGATTCCTATTTTTATAGCAGCAACGAATTTTATGGCAGCAACGAAGATGAGCGGGAATGATAAAAGAATAATGGAAAGACAAAGATGAGAGGATAAGCAATGCACATACCTGACGGATTTTTAAACAATAATTTGGCCGGAGGATTACTTGTAGGAGCTTTAGGAATGCTGGGTTACTGCTTTAGTAAAGTTTTTAAGACTGTAACTGCTTTTGTAGGGATATCAGCTGGAAATAACGGTAACACTAATACAAGATTTAATTCATTTGGGTCTTCTAAAGGTGTCAACAAGTATTTTCAAAAATTGGTAATTATCGCGTTATGGATATTTGCTTTCCAAATGTTTAATATACCTGTACAATCTGCAACATCAGCGCATTTAATAGGTGGAGTTTTTGCAGCTGTTTTGGTTGGACCTTTTTTGGGATTTATAACAATATCTTCCGTACTCGTAATACAGTCTTTATTTTCAGACGGCGGGATAATAGCACTTGGAGCAAATATTTTTAATATGGCATTTATTGGTTCTTTCGCTTCGTATTACATATATAAAATATTATCCAGAAATTATTACATTGCAATCTTATTGGCTTGTTTCTTTTCGGTGCTGATTGCTTCTTTATCATGTTTGGTTGAACTTGGTATTTCAGGAACAATATCTTTTACAACAGCATTTAAAGATATGATGAAGTTACATTTAGCTGCAGCTTTTCTTGAAACTATTATAACTTTGGCATTACTTAAAACATTTAAAAAATTAATTGGAGACATAAATGAATAAAAAGACCGCGGCAGTGATATTGCCGATATTTGTGGTTATTCTTGCCAGTTTATTTGCATCTAAATCCCCTGACACTCTTGAGATAATGGCAATAAATTACGGCTTTGAAGGTAAAGCCAAAGAAGTAATTTCGTTATTTAGAGATTATTCTTTTCCGTTTATCGACAATCAGTTTGTATCAACCTTTCTAGCAGGTATAATAGGTTTGTTTTTTCTGTTTGTTTTATATAGAATGATGGGCAAGATTATTAGATGTTTTGGAAAATAAATATTCGGATAAGATGATGGATAAAGCAAACGAAAAAGAACAGATTTTAGAATTATTAAACCGTGTAAGATGTGGGCGGATTTCTCCTCGCAACGCCTTATCACATTTACAACTATTGCCGTTTGAAGATTTAGGTTATGCTAACATCGATTATCATAGAGGACTGCGTCAAGGTGTTGGGGAAATAATTTACAGCCAAAATAAAACTTCCGAACAAATTGAAGAGATAATTCTTAATATGTCTACCAAAGGTGTAAACAATATTTTAATAACTCGCATATCTCAACAAACTGTTGATTTTTTAATTGGACAAAAAATAGATTTAGAATATCATTCTATCGCAAAACTCGCTGTTGTAAGCCGAAATCACAAAATAAAAAAAATCGGTTCCGTAGTAGTTGCCTCAGGCGGCGTAGGCGATATGCCTGTATGTGAAGAAGCGGCAATTACAGCTGAAGTTTTAGGAAGTCATGTTACACGTTTATACGATGTAGGCGTTGCAGGATTGCATAGACTTTTATCACGTCATGACGTTCTTGCAAAAGCGCGCGTTATTGTTGCGGTTGCAGGTATGGAAGGAGCGCTTGCAAGTGTTATCGGAGGACTTGTAAGTTGTCCTGTCATTGCTGTTCCTACAAGCGTTGGTTACGGCTCTAATTTTAGCGGTCTTTCTGCGTTGCTTGCTATGCTTAATTCATGCGCTAACGGAATTTCAGTCGTTAATATTGACAACGGTTTTGGAGCCGGGTTTATTGCTAACCGCATAAATAGGATTAAGAGTATATAATGAAAACGCTTCATTTAGACTGCTCTATGGGAGCTGCTGGAGACATGATAACGGCAGCATTATTTGAACTTATAGACAATAAACAAGATTTCTTAAAACAAATAAATTCTTTAGGGTTTTCCAACGTTGAAGTAAATGCAGAGCCTGCCGTTAAATGTGGTATTGTAGGTACTCGTATAAAAGTAAAAATTCACGGTATAGAAGAAACTTCAACAGGTAAAGATATTTTGTGCAATAATTATAAGCAGTCTTGTAATCCTCTTCACAAGTATAACCATATACACGAGTGCTCTCATGCAAATCCAAAAAAAATTGAAGATATTATTTCAAATTTAAATATTCCTCAAAAAGTTAAGGATAACGCTTTAAATATTTATCATTTAATTGCTAAATCAGAAGCAGCTGCACATGGAAAGTCAATAGATCAAATCCATTTTCATGAAGTAGGAAACAGCGATGCTATAACTGATATTGTTGGCGTATGTATGTTGATGAATTTTATTAATCCAGAAGAAGTTGTTGTATCACCAATAAATGTCGGTGGCGGGTTTGTAGGCTGTGCTCACGGAATACTTCCTGTGCCCACGCCCGCGACAGCATTTATATTAAAAAATACGCCATTTTACGGAAGTAATATTCAGGGCGAATTATGTACGCCTACAGGAGCTGCTATTGTCAAACATTTTGCAACAAGTTTCAAACAAATGCCAACCATGTATGTTCAAAAAATAGGTTATGGTATGGGTGTAAAAGATTTCGAAACAGCAAATTATGTTAGGGCATTCTTAGGAGAAACCAAAGATACAGGCGACGAATCGAATGAGCAAATAGCTCAGTTACAGTGTAATTTGGACGATATGACAGGGGAAGCTATAGGTTTTGCCGTAGACTTATTATTGGAGAAAGGTGCTTTAGACGTTTTTACAACACCTGTTCAAATGAAAAAGAATCGTCCGGCTGTTTTGCTAACTTGTATATCAGGTAAAGATAAAGCTGATTTTTTAGCAGGATTAATATTGCAACACACCTCATCTTTTGGCGTGCGCAAAAGTATTTGCTATCGCTATACGCTAAATCGTACAATATCTGTATGCGAAACACCGTATGGGAAAATACGAATAAAAATAGGTAAAGGCTACAATGTAACAAAATCTAAGCCTGAATACGACGACATCGAAAAAGCTGCTCATTTAAACAATGTATCTTTTGATGAGGTTAAGAAACATTGTAAATAAACCGAGAGAAAATGACTATAGAGCAAAAGTATGAAAATTTAAAACAATACATTTTCAGGTTTAATAATCTTATTGTCGCATTTTCTGGAGGTGTGGATTCTACTTTTCTATTAAAAACAGCTCATGACATATTAGGTGATAATGCTATTGCGATAACAGCAAAGTCTTGTTCTTTTCCTCAGCGAGAACTAAATGAAGCAGTGGAATTTTGTAAAAAAGAGAATATACGCCATATTATATGCGAATATGAAGAATTAAATATTGAAGGATTTTCGCAAAATCCTGCAAACCGTTGTTATTTATGTAAAAGAGAATTATTTTCAAAAATTTGGACCGTTGCCAAACAAAACGACATAAAGCACATAGCCGAAGCTTCAAATATTGATGACAATAGCGATTACCGTCCAGGGTTAAAAGCTGTAGATGAGCAAGGCGTAAAAAGTCCGCTGCGTTACGCAAAGCTAACTAAAGACGAAATCCGCAAACTTTCCAAATATCTTGGACTTTCCACATGGAATAAACAATCTTTTGCGTGTTTAGCTTCAAGATTTCCTTACGGTCAAGAGATTACCTCTCAAGGCTTATCAATGATAGATCGCTCGGAGCAAATACTTTTGGATATGGGTTTTAAACAAGTAAGAGTGCGACTTCATGGTAATCTGGCAAGAATCGAAACAGATGAAGCGGGATTTGACATTCTTACTAAGCAAAGTAACAGAGAGAAAATATATTGGCAATTTAAAAAAATTGGGTTTGTTTATGTTTCATTAGATATCTTAGGATACAGGACTGGTAGCATGAATGAAACACTAGACCTCTTGCATAACTAATATATAAAAGTACAATAGAAGTACTATGAAACAGAAAAAGAAAGCAGGCGGGTCAGGTGAAATGGGTTTAGTATTAATGGGAGTAAAGAAAGCATTTGATAAAACAAAGGATAGCAAGGAAGAAAGAAAAGATAGGGCAAGTAGGTGAGCAAAAAGGTTCAAAATAGTACAGAACAGATATATAGCACAAGATATGCTTTGAACTACGATTTAACTCAGGTTTCAGGTATTTGTAATTCTAAAATTTAATACTCAAGTTGTGCAAGAGGTCTATTAAAGAATTGATGTTTGATATGTTATCACCAAGCTCCTTATCTACCTGCGGCAACGTTGTTGTTATTATGTTATTCACCAAGTTCCTTATCTACCTGCGGCAATGTTGTTGCCATAATGTCTGATGCATTTATCATTAGACCTCTTGCATAACTAACATATAAAAGTACAATAGAAGTACTATGAAACAGAAAAAGAAAGCAAGCGGGTCAGATGGAATGGGTTTAGTATTAATGGGAGTAAAGAAAGCATTTGATAAAACAAAGGATAGCAAGGAGTAAGAAA
>BNVZ01000014.1 GCA_025998475.1 Endomicrobiia bacterium
TGTTATGCGTAAATTATTAGTCATTATTAACAATTGTTGTAAACAGTTTTACCTTGATAGGTCTTATATGAACGCCTAATTATACTTCCTTTTAAGGTCTTTTTATCAACTTTTTAAGTGGGTTGATCCATCTTCTTATTCTTTATGACGGCGCAATTTCAAGCGATTTGGCCATATGACTGACTATAGATGAATTATTGTAAAATTTTGTTTTAAAACTAAAGTGAAAAATCAGATATTAGGCAATAAAATAATATTTTCATCTTTTAACTAATACGGTTAACCCATATATTTGACTACATTATCATATTTAATGTATAATTCCCACGATCGTCAAAAACTGGTCGTAACGAAGTTTCGGAGGAATAATGTAAAATGGCAAAGCTTAAAACAGGCAGACATACGTCTGCTCTTAAAGAAGCAAGAAAGTCGAAGAAAAGAGCCGAAAGAAATTCAGCAGTTAAAAGTAAGATAAGAACCTCAATAAAAAGAGTTGAGGAGGCTGTGAAAAATAATGATGTAAAAGTTGCATCAGAGCAGTTAGCAACAGCTTTTTCGCAATGGGATAAGGCAGCTAAAAGAAATGTAGTACATTCTAAAGCGGCTTCAAATCAAAAAGCAAGACTTTCTAAGCTCGTGTCAAAGATAAAGAAATAAATTTAAGATTGGTAGTGATAAGAAAGATCTATCCGCTAAAAAGCGGAGAAAAAGGACCTTCTTGTATATTGATATTCGGTTTAAAGTAGGTCTTCGTTGATATTTTTGATGAAGGTTAAGAAAAATCAAAATGAAAATAATAGAACTTAAAAATCTCAAAAAAACGTATTACCTAGGGAAGCTGGATGTCCCGGTCTTACATGGCATAGATTTGGAAATTATACAGGGTGAGTTTGTTGCAATTATGGGATATTCTGGAAGCGGGAAATCTACACTTTTAAATATCTTAGGATTGCTTGATAAACAAACTGAAGGATCGTATAAACTAGCCGGTGTAGAGACTTCGAATCATTCCGGTAATGAACTTGCCGCTCTTAGAAACCATTATTTAGGATTTATTTTTCAACAGTTTAATCTCTTGCCAAAACTTACAGTTTTAGAAAACGTCGCTCTGCCCTTGATGTATGCAAATTCAAAAGACGAAAAAGCCCATGAAGATCCTACAAAACTGCTTGACATGGTAGGTTTGTCAGAACGCATAAGCCATCATCCAAGTGAAATCTCAGGAGGACAACAGCAGAGAGTTGCTGTAGCAAGATCTCTTGCAAACAAACCTCTAGTAATTTTTGCAGATGAACCAACAGGGAATTTAGATACAAAATCCACGAAAGATATCATAAAAATACTTAAAGATTTAAATGATGCAGGCATAACAATAGTAATGGTAACTCACGAACCGGAACTTGCAGCCTATGCGACAAGAGTTATAAGGATGCAAGATGGTGTTATAATATCTGATGAAAAAACGGCAGATAAAAGTAGTGCAAGCAAGCAACAATCTGTAAGACAATTCAAGCACAAAACTTTTTCGTTACCAAGAATTAAAGATTATTTTATTCAGGCCTTAAGAACTATTACCGGAAGTAAAATACGCTCTATGTTATCAGTTTTGGGTGTAACGATGGGCGTTGCAAGTTTAATTGCATTGCTTGCCATAGGCGACGGAATGAAAAAGAACGTTGAAGATCATCTTGCTGGTTTAGGATCAAATACTTTACATATCCTTCCCGGTTTTATAAAAGAAGGTAGTCATATGAGGTTAAAATTCAAAACCGAGGATATTGACGATCTCAAAAAAAATGTTCCTGGCATAAAATATATCGCCGGATGTAGCCGATATCGAGCGCAAGTTATCGCAAATGGTAATAATCATGATACAAATCTTGAGGGTGTTTCAACATCTTATGTGGATATACAAACTTTACATCCGTCTATTGGCAGATTTTTTACGGAAGAAGAAAATAATGAAAGAAAAAAAGTTGTATTACTAGGAGAAGAAGTAGTTGAAAAAATTTACAAAGATAAAAAATATAATCCTCTAGGCGAGTACGTGAAAATTAACAAAATAGATTTTCAAGTTATAGGTGTTTTGCCCACTAAAGGCTCGAAAGGATATGGAAATGGAGATGATAGGGTTATTATACCTTTAAACACTGCTTTGTATAGAATTTTTGGTGATAGACATCTAGAATCGATGACTGTTCAGGTAGAAGACAATGCGGATACTGATGAAGTTTCTGATGCTGTACGAAAATGGCTTTTGTTTATGCACAGAATACCACCTTCAGGGAAAGTTGCCGTAAGAGTGTATGATTCGGAGAAAATGAGGAAAGAAAGTCTTTCAATAATCACGATATTTTCTATCTTTTTAGGATCTGTCGCTATCACAACTTTGCTTGTGGGAGGAATAGGCATAATGAACATTATGTTTGTTTCCGTTTCTGAAAGGACAAAGGAAATAGGTTTAAGAAAGGCCATTGGTGCAAACAACACCGATATTTTATTTCAGTTTATAGTTGAGGCTGTTTTTATATGTTGCACAGGTGGTATTATAGGGATATTGCTTGGTTCTGGAGCAGCAACGATAATCGGTAAGCTTGCAAAATTGAGTTCTAAGCTGCTTGAAATGGGAGTAGAAATAAATCCTGTAATTACGCCTTTTTCTGTGGTTCTCGCCTTTAGTTTTTCAGTATTTACAGGTTTAGTTTTTGGTGTATTGCCTGCAAGGAAAGCTTCTCTTTTAAGCCCTATAGAAGCCTTAAGGCACGATTAAAATGAGCCTCTGTGCAAAGAAGCTTTGCTGTGTGCGGATCAGCGGAGGAAATTGAAGAGCTGCAATTGTTAAACTATACCTCGCAGCTTGCTGCGAGGTATAGTTTAACAATTAAGAATTCACAAAAAATAAACCAAGAAACATAGAGAAATTGCTAGAGGGCGAGACGGTCTGGCGGGTTTTTTTTTGAGTAAAGTTGCCTTTTAGCATTGTTTAATTGCTAGCGCTTCTAATCAAGCCCTTCTAATATCCTTATCATGTCTAGTTTTAACGACAGTTCTATAGTCAAATCACTTTAGGTTGCATCGAAACAAATAAGAGGGTAAGCCTTTGTTAAAAAGGATGGCAGGAAACAGAGGATTTTGCACCAAACTCACCCGGATCTTTAAGACTACAGCATGGTGCAATTTAAGGTGATTTGACTATAAAATTATTATTTTCGTCAATACTCCAAAAACATGCCATGAATACCCTGGGGGGGACTTGAACCCCAATCTTATCCTTAGGACGGATCTACTCTATCCAGTTGAGCTACCAGGGCATGATTGTAATTATAATTATGAAATTTTGTTCCAACGTTAATATTTTTTACCATAGAAAGAATCAACATTCTTTTTTATATTTTCTCTGTCTTTTGAATTTGAAAACAATGCTTTTGACTGAAAAATCAGGCGCATTTCTAATTTTAATTTACTTTACTCTTTTCTCTATATTAATCCTTCTATAATCAAAAGAGACAGGGACTTATACCACAACGCATTCTTATAAATTCCTGTGACAAAGGGGGTGTTACTTTTCCAATTACTTCAAAATAAAACTTCGACAAATCAAGCTCTACTGTCATCTTTGTATCCTCTTAAAAATCGGGGCGACTGGATTTGAACCAGCGACCTCACGGTCCCGAACCGAGCGCTCTAGCCAGCTAAGCCACGCCCCGAAGCATTTTCTGCTTATTTAAAACCCCGAGAATTCAACGGTACAACATTTAACCAACTGTTTTGCGAAGCATTCTCTGCTTATTTAAAACCCCCGAGAATTCAACGGTATAACATTTAACCAACTTGTTTTGCTTTGACAATTTTATCATTCTTATCTACGAGAACAATTTTTGGTTCAACTGGCCTATATCGAAATAATAAATCCCATGATTATAACTTTCTTGTCCCCTTCCTTTAAATATATCTTTTATATATCAGCTTTTGCAAGAAATTTATTTAATTTTCAAAGAATTTAACAAAAGACTGTTCTGCTTTGGTTTTCTATTACGGAAACAGGGTATTTTAATTTTGCGGTAGTTCTCACAAAATAAAAAAAGGAGCGCATGTTTTTTTGTGAGTGTTTACATCTTTATATTAAACATTTTATTGTACTCCTTAAGGTATGTTATATATTCTTCGGCTTTCCTAAAAGCGGTATCGATATTCAATGCAATATTTGCTCTTCCTAAAATATCAATAAACCCATAGTTTTTCAACACTTTTAAAGGCTGTTTTTGTACTTGGCACAAAATAAAACTTATATTTGATGAAACGCACTTTTTGTAAATTTTGTACAATGTGTGGTATCCCGTGGTATCAATAGCGGGAACTTTTCGCATTCTTAGTATTATAACTTTACAGGTTTTAATTTTCTCTATATGCTCAGTAAATGCACTTACTGCTCCAAAAAAGAAAGGTCCATTGATTTCATACACAACCACGCCTTTTAATTTCTTTTTATCTTCAATTTCATCGTCGTCTATACCTTCATAGACGTCATCTTTGGTGGTATCGATATTTGCAATATTAGACATTCTTTTCATAAACAAAAGTGAGGCTAAAATCATGCCTACTCCTATAGCATAGACTAAGTCCACAAAAACCGTTAAGCCAAAAGTGGTAAGAAAAACTAAAGAGTCGCTTGCAGGAGCTATAAGAATTTCTTTGAAAGCGTTAAAATTCATCATTCTATAGGCTGCTGTAAATAATATTGAGACAAGCGTTACCATAGGTATAAGCGCAATGTATTTCATAAAAGCAAGTAATATTTTATAAGCATAAGAATAGCGTGCGCTAATACTACAATAGGTGTTTTCCCGCCATTGTTTACATTTGCTGCGGTCTGGCTATAGCGCCTGTGGCGGTGATACCTTCAAAATTGCGAAACCTATGTTTGCTATACCTTGAGCTATAAGCTCAGTGTTGGATCTATGTTTTTTTCCTATCATACCATCTGCGACTACAGCGTAAAGCAATGGCTCTACTTCGGCAAGAATTGCTATAGTTAAAGCAGGCTGAAATAATTTTCCTATAAGTTCAAAACTTACTGTAGGCATTTGAGGTAAAAAAGACATGGATTTTGCTATATTGCCGAAACGAGAAAATATTGTTTCAATCGGAAGATTAAAAAATTTTACGATCAATGTAGAGATTACTAATGTGCAGCAAGTGGCGCCGGGAAAAACTTAAATTTTTTAGGATAAAATACCGTAAACAACGGAATTCCTATCCCCATAGCAAAAGTTGAAATATTGATCAGCCTAGGCTCTGAATATATAATGACAACTTTCCTATGAAGTCAGATGGAATTGACGTAAATCCTAAACCTAAAAAAAACATTAATTTGTGTTGAAAACAGCACTACAGCAATACCACTTGTAAATCCTGTTGTTACAGAATCAGGGATATATCGTATAATTTTGCCAAACTTCAAAAGCCCCATCGTTATTAAAAAAATGCCTGCCATAACGGTAGCCGTTGTAAGTCCGTCCATTCCGTAATTTTTATTATACCGTAAACTATAATTACAAAAGCCCCCGTAGGCCCTCCAATCTGTACACAGCTACCGCTAAAAGTGAAATTAAAAACCCTGCTATTACAGCGATTACAAGTCCTTTACCCGGCACAACGCCTGAAGCAATACCGAACGTTATCGAAAGAGGTATAGCGATAAACGCCACTATAAGTACGGCATTTATATCGGTCACAACACGGCTGAATGTGAATTCCTGCGGTCTGTTTTTTATAGGGTAAATTTTGGTCTAAACATTTGTTTTGTATCGGATAAATCTAATTAAATCCTTTTTGCTATTTTTTCTTAAAAAAACTACAAAAGCACGCCTAACTTTTAATATTTGCACTGTCACTTTTCTTGCTCCGGCATACCCATGCACACTTACATCTACATCCAGCCCTCATATCTTTATGTTTACTCTTGTCTATATAACATGTACAATTATATATATTGCTCTGCATTTTTAATAACATCACTCAACTTAGATAAATCTTTTGAGCCGCCTTGTGCAAAATCAGGTTTTCCACCTCCGTAACCGTTGATTGCAACAGCAAAAGCTTTTGCAATCTTACTGGAATTAGACCCCTTTTGCACATAATCTTCAGTGGCAGAAACTACAAAAAAAGCTTTGTCTTCATTTTTTGAAGCTATAACTAACACAACAGATTTTAGTTTTTCTTTTAACCTATCAGACATATCTCTTAACGTTTTTACATCAACATTATCGACTAATATAGGCAAAAAATTTATTCCGTTAACTTCTTTAATTTGTTTTATATAAGAATCTATTTCTTTAGATATAAAACTGTTCTTTAATGCATTACATTTGTTTATAATTTCATCTATCCTTTCTGGAGCTTTAATTATCGAAGCATCTTTTTTATCTAACTCTAACTTTACTTTTGGAATATGCTTCTGCGCTGACGAGAAGCCAATAATTTCATCTATAAGTTCTTCAACTTTTCTTATCGAAGCATCTTTTTTATCTAACTCTGATTTTAATTTTCTGTTCTCGTCTTCTTCATTTAAAATATAATTTTCAGCTGCAACGCCAACAACTGCTTTTATGCGTCTTATACCTGCAGCGATAGAGGATTCAGATATTATTTTAAACATGCCTATATCGCCTGTTCTATTGACGTGTGTACCACCACACAATTCCATTGAGTAGGTGGCATTGTTATCTTCACTTTTTACAGATACGGTCCTTACAACATCTCCGTATTTTTCGCCAAACAATGCCATCGCCCCCAAATTACGAGCCCGAGCTATGTCCATAGTTTCAATACATACTTCAGAATTTTTTCTCACAACAGAATTAACTCTTTTTTCTATTTTAATTAACTCTTCCTTTTTAATTGCAGAAAAATGCGTAAAATCAAAACGTAAATAATCGCTCGTGACTAAAGACCCTGCCTGAGCCACATGGTCACCAAAAACTTCACAGAGAGCTTTATGAAGAATATGCGTGGCTGTATGATGTCTTGCAATTTGTTTTCTGTGTTTGATATCTATAATTGTTGATATATTTTCACCAGCTTTTAACAAACCTTTCACCACTTTCACTTTATGCGCAAATAAATTTCCTATAGGTTTAAAGACACCTTCAACATCAGCTTCAAAATTATTATTTTCTATTTTGCCTTTATCAGAACTTTGCCCACCAGACTGCGCATAAAAAGACGTTTGCGAAAGAACAACTTCACCATCATCGCCAGCTTTTAATCCATCAATTTCTTTCCCATCTTTTATCAAAGCCAAAACCTTACCTTCGCTTCTATAATCATCATATCCCGTAAAAACAGTATCATTTGTTTTCTTGCGCAGTACAGAATAAAACGTTATGTCTTTTTCACCTGACCCACCCCAAGCAGCCCGTGATTTTTCTTGAGCGATTTTTTGTTCGGACTCAAATCCTGCCTCGTCAACTTTTAATCCACTTTCAAAAACAATCTCTTTTGTTAAATCATATGGAAACCCGTAAGTATCGTAAAGCTTAAAAACATCTTTTCCCGCAATAACATTTACACCTTTAGACTTATAAGAACTTACAATACCGGAAAGCATTTCAGAACCTGCTGCAAGCGTCTCCAAAAACTTTTCTTCTTCTAGCTTAATAATAGATTGTATATTGCTTAACTTTGACGAAAGTTCCGGATATGCCGGCTCCATAATTTTAAATACCGTTGAAGCAAGTTCATTTATAAACGGTTTATTGTATCCGCAAAGTTTACCTTGCCTTAATGCTCTTCTTAAAATTTTTCTTAGAACGTAACCCCTCCCTTCATTTGATGGCAATATACTGTCTGAAATTAAAAAAGTTATCGCTCTTGAATGGTCTGCAAGCATTCTTAAAATTGATATATTTTTGCCTTCGTTTTTTATCTTTAACAATTCCGCTGCATTTTTCATAACAGATATAAACAAATCGGTATCAAAAACATTCTTTTTACCGTTTACTGCTGCAACAAGTCTTTCAAGACCCATACCTGTATCTATGTTTTTTCGCGGTAGATTTTTTAGAGAGCCGTCAAGCTGTTTATCAAACTGTGTAAACACCAGATTCCAGATTTCAAGATATCTATCGCAATTACAGTCTGGTCCGCATGTAGGCTTACCGCAGCTCATTTCATGACCTAAATCTATCAAAATTTCAGAACATGGTCCGCATGGTCCGGTATCACCCATATTCCAAAAATTTGTTTCGTCACCCATTTTTATAATTCTATTTTCAGGGACAATCTTTTTCCATATTTCAACGGTCTCGTCATCGCCTTTGTAAACAGTTATATAAAGTTTATCTTTAGATAACAACATATTTTTTGTTAAAAATTCCCACGCCCAAGCAATAGCTTCCTTTTTAAAATAATCACCAAAAGAAAAATTTCCCAACATTT
Source organism: Endomicrobiia bacterium (assembly GCA_025998475.1). Classification (GTDB taxonomy): domain Bacteria; phylum Elusimicrobiota; class Endomicrobiia; order Endomicrobiales; family Endomicrobiaceae; genus Endomicrobiellum. The sequence continues at coordinate 8,440 of BNVZ01000014.1, forward strand.
CGAAAAATGTAAGATGCCTTGTAGTCAAACCAACTTGTTCTATATCTGACGTTCTAAAACATTTTTGACAGCTTGCAGCACTCGTAAAAGAATCTTTGCTTTGTTCCAAAAAATGCTGCTTGAACTGCACCATACCAGCTGAAGTAAAAAGAAGTGTTTTGTCTCCTGTGGGGATAAGTGAGTCTGATGAGACAACAGTGCAACCATTGTTTTTAAAAAATTCTAAAAATTCTGCTCTAATTTGATACGATTGTTTACTCATAATGCACTGATTCTACCAAAATTCCACATCTAACTCAAAATAGACCCATTGCATAAATATCTAGTCTAAATAGACCTATTTCTGAACATGTATGTAAATGGTAGGTTCGGGGGATAATAATCAAGCAAGCAAAGGGCGTAGAAAGAAGAGATTTAGCTAAAGTCATTTTATATTAGGGAGAAAAGTGTATGATAAAGGTGAAGCTTCTAGGCAAGTACAAAAGAATAAGGAATATGCCAGTAAATAGTTCCGCCGTTTTTGTAGTTTTTATGGTTTACACCAGTACCAAAGGTTAAGATAATCAAGCAAGCATAGGTGCAAACATAAAGTGGCAATGACAAAGCAAATAATGGCAAAACAAGTGGAAGCTTAAACGCAAGCTAAAAAGAAGCAACAACGGTCCAGCGTCAGTCATTGATCTAATTTTGGTGTTGGAAACATAAAAAATCCTTATTTGTCAAAAAAAAAAATCGTAAAATGTGCCAAAATACAAGAAATCAGAAATTATCACATGGGAACATCAGAAAATTTTTAATGCCGCAACCAAAACCAGAACAATGTCCGTAGCTGGATGGGGTATGTTGTTATATCAAAGTTAGTCGACTACAGTTGGATACTTATCCGTATCAAAATCTGATATTTTTTCAAACGCGTGCGCTACTTGAAATGTCTTTGCATCAGAAAATCTTGTTCCCATAAAATGCACACCCATAGGCATGCCTGAACTTGTAAAACTGCAAGGGACAGTTATCCCAGGAAGACCTGCAAGATTTGCGACTGCAAGAAAAATATCGCACTCTTCAGGAAGGGTATCTTCAAATTTTACAGGCATCTGCAGAGTAGCGGGTGAAAATATAAAATCACATTTTTTATATGCTTTTGCAATTTGGTTTATAAGCAACGTTCTTACTTTTTGTGCTTGATGATAACATCTGTAATAATTTTTTGCACCTAAAACATATGTGCCAAACAATATTCTTTTTTTAACCTCATAACCAAGCGACTCTGCGCGAGATTTTGCGTACTCATCATTTAAACTTTTTCCGTTTTGAGATCTGTATCCGTAACGGATTCCATCAAAAGTTGCAATATTTGCAGAAACTTCAGCGCACATAATAACTTTGTATAAAGCAGGTACATACTTATATGCAGGAATGTCAACCTCTACTATTTCAGCACCTTCAAGATTAAGTTTATTTACAGCATTGTTAAAGTATTTTGTTATTTCGGTATCTGTTTTATAATCCAAAAGCTGTTTAGGAATTCCTATTTTAACAGTCTTTAATGTGTTTGGATTATCTAAATCATACGTGTAATCTATCCATTCTTTTGGCTCGCAAACAGGGTCTCTGTAATCCTTGCCGGCTATAACGCTTGTAAGCAATGCCGAATCCGCCACGGTTTTTGATAATGTGCCTATTTGGTCAAAAGAAGATGCCAAAGCACATGCGCCGTATCTGCTTATTAATCCGTAAGAAGGCTTATATCCAACTACTCCACAAAAACCTGCAGGTTGTCTTACCGATCCGCCCGTATCAGAACCCAACGCAAAAGGAACCATTCCTGCACTTACCGCAGCTGCGCTGCCGCCTGAAGAACCGCCAGGAATATATTTAATATTCCATGGGTTTGCCGTTTTCTGATAAGCAGAAGTTTCCGTAGATCCACCCATTGCAAACTCGTCCATATTTGTTCTTCCTACAAAAATCGCACCTACGGATTTAAGTTTTTCTATTACGGTTGCATCATATGGCGAAATATAACCTTCAAGATATTTTGAAGCAGAAGTCATGCTTTCGCCTTTAATCATAATATTATCTTTTATGGCTATAGGAACGCCTTCAAGCAACCCACATTTAACGCTCAACTTATCAACTTGTTCTGCTTGTTTTAGGGAGTTTTCTTCGTTTAACTTGAGAAAAGCTTTAACTTTTGGATCAACTTCTTTTATACGGTTAAAACATGTTCTTACAACATCTGCGCTTTTTGTTTCGCCTAAACAAATTTTTGTTTTTAGTTCTTTTACTCCAATCATAATCAAAACCATTCTTTCCTTTTAAAATATACAAGCAGCACTATTATACCTGCAATCATCGCCCCGACTGCAGAATGCCAAGTTCCATGTCCTCCAGGCATATCTACATTCATCCCATAATATCCCGTCACAGCAAGAACAGGCAACGATACTGTAGCGATTATGGTTAAGAATTTCATAACTTCCGTAAGTTTTACAGTAACGCTAGACATATAAATTTCTACCAAGCTTACAACCACTTGACTTCGCGTAACCATCGCTCGGTTCATTCTTGTGTATTGCGTATAAATTTCGCGGAAATACACAAGACGTTCTGCTGAGATTATACTATTATTTTCTCTTGTAAAGTAAATGTAGACTGCTTGCTGCGATTCCGCTATTCTTCTCATTGCAAAAATAATTTTTTTGAGATCAAGTATTTTTTCCATGTCATCTCTCTTAGGATGCTTAAGAACATCATCTTCCAGCTGTTCCATCATGTTGTCGATCCTGTCTGAAGTGGACTCATAACTTAAAACAACTTTATCAAAAATGTTGTAAAGCATATACTCAAGACTTTTCATCTCAACTTGATGTCTTTCTTTTGCTCTTGCAAAAAGAGATTCCAAGAAAAACAATCCTTTCGTATGCACGGTAACTATAAAACCTTTGCCGATAAAAATGTCCAATTCGTAAACACTGTCTTCGAATTCTTTAAAATAATTCGATTCAAGCTGCATCCCGTGCACAACGACAAAAACATAATTCTCAAATTCTTCTATTTTCGAATATCTTTGGGGAAAAAGACAATCTTCTATGGATATTTCATGAAACTTAAATAATCCGAAAAGCAGAACCATTTCGTTATCAGTTAGTTCAAGACTTTCCAAATGAATATCGACCCACATAAAACTCGGGTTTTTTTTGTAATCTTCCGCGATTTTAAATGCGTCACATTCAGTTATAACTACGTCGTTAATGGAATAAATTGCTTCTATCATTGCGCAGCGCCTATCACCTTTTGAACTTTATAAAAAGCTCCCTCTCTCTCCGGCGCGCCAGCAAGCATTTGATCTATAACTTCTCTTGGGCAGGGTTTTACAACATCTTCTCTCCATACGTTTCTAAGCTCTGTAACGTGTGTTGTAGGCATCAAATTAGCTACATCTGGCTCCTGCAAAATTTCAACATAATCAAACATTACATTGATATCTGAAAGATATTTTGCTTTCTCTTCTTCTTTGATATCTACCCTTGCGAGAAAAGCGGTAGCTTCAAGCTCTTCTTTTAACATAAACAACCCCTTTAAAATAAGCTACTGGGATTGTACAAAAATAAAAAACTTTTAACAACATCTTGTAGAATCTCATAACATACTGGACTTTTGTCAAACAAAGACTAAAGCGGTAAGATAAGTGCGAAATAGTTTTTATAAATTATTTCAATCCTGGAATTTTTATTCCATCTTTACCCATCAAAGCTTTAGCTTCTTCAGCCATAAGAGCTTGGGCTTTCTTGCCAGCTCCTTCAAAAGCTGCCAATATAAGCTTTTCTATCTTTTCTTTCTTCTCTTTAAGTAAATCTTCAGGAATATTCAAATTTAAAAACTCATTTTTAGCATTTACTTGTATTTTAATGTCTTTATATTCAACATCAATAATCTTAGCTTTTAATTTTTTATCCATATCACTCAGCTTACTTCTCATAGTTATTGCTTCTTTTGCCATCTTAAATAATTCCATATTAGTTCTCCTTTTTGTTACATTTTTGTCTATTATTAAAATTCTTACAAGTGCAAGCAAGAACAGCTTGCATAGCAATATCCAATGTAATATTTTTAATTTTCATTTTTTCAATTCTCTTAAAGTCCCTGATATTATTTTTTCAAAACCATTAGATGTTTTAATAACGAGCTTTCCTTCTTCATCTATGCCTAAATTTATGCCTGCTATTATACCATAGCCCATATCAATTGTTACAGGTTTATTTTTATACGCCATTTTATCATTATATTCATCATAGAATTGCTTAAATCCTTTTTTCCAAAAAGCAATATATAAATTTTCGAATTCCATTAAAAATGCGGCAAGAAGTCCAGATATGTCCACCCTCTTCTTCAAAATAGTTTTTAGGGAAACCGCAAAACTTTCTAAATCTTTAGGCAAATTATTATTAATATTTATGCCAACACCCGCTACAACCCAGTTTGTTATATCCTGCTGGACAGACATTTCTACTAGTATTCCTGCAATTTTTTTGTCCAAAACTAAAACATCATTGGGCCATTTTATTTCAGAATTAACACCATAATTTTTTTCAAGAGTTCTGTTTAAAGCTATACTTAATAACAGCGCCAGTTTAGGAGTCTCCTTAGGATGTATCAACGGTTTCAAAAGCATGGAAAACCATAATCCGCCATCATTCGAACTCCACTCTCTCCTAATACGTCCATAACCGTTTGTCTGTTTTCCTGCAACAACAACAAACCCTTCTTTAAAATCTTTTTCCGCTAATTTTTTAACCGCGGTTTGTGTCGACGGAAGTTCTTTATAATACTTTACTGTTTTACACACATTCAATTGCTTTTTTAACTTTGACTCTATCTCATACTCATTAAAAAGATTAACGTCTTTTACAAGAGTATATCCATCAGAAGAAGACTTTATTGTGTAACCGGCTTGCTTTAATGTGTTGATTTGCTTGCGTACAGCAGCCCTTGATATCTTAAGAATTCTGCCTATTTCATTTTCCAAAATTGGTTTTTCCATAGAAAGAACTTCAATAATATTCATATTATTTTCATATACAAAACAAAAACTTGCTGACTTTTTAATACAAATTTAAACCTAGTCAAGAAGCGGCATTTTAAAAAATATTTAAAAACATAATAAAACATACTGCAAAACCAAAACAAGGCTAAATTTTAAAATGCATTTACCCCCCCCATAATCAAATAAATCTTCAAAATATTCCGATTGTCAATGCACCTATTGTATATAATTTTATTGCATAATCAAAAATCAGACTAAAGTTTATATAAAGTTATCTAAAAATTTTTGAAAGTTTTCCCAATTGCTTTTTAGTAGCAGGATCCACTAATTTTTATATATAAAATCATCTTTTTGTGGGTTTGCCATATCTTTGCTACAAACCTAATTTTAAACGACAAAAACAGTCAAATATGTGTTTTTAGATTTTACAGAGTCTAAACCGAGCCCTTTTGTCAATAGACCTCTTGCATAACTAACATATAAAAGTACAATGACCTTATTAGCACTAATGCCAAAATTACAAAGCTATCGCAAGAGAAATTGCTGCTTTAGCTTGTATTGCTCTTTTGCGCAAATGAAAGTGGTAAGACTTTCAAAAGGCGTAGAACTTCTGTTGGACGACACTTGTTAAACGAATGCTGTTTATGTGCGCTTTGGTTGCTATTAAATCCAACAATAGACCTCTTGCATAACTAAGTGTTAAATTCAAGAATACAAATACCTGAAACCCTGAGTTAAATCGCAGTCCAAAGGGTCTTTTGCGATTCCTGTATTATTCTGTAGTATCGGCACTTATGGATACATACTACATCTTTGAACCTTTTAACAAATACTTTAATGTTTTCTACTATAATCATCTGATAAATCTTTCTATTTAACTCCTTATCTTCTTTTGTCAGTGGGTGTTTCTTTGATCTCTTTTTTAGAACTAGTGTGTTTGCATATATTTTGCCTAAGGCCTCCTAAATTGTAGTTGCCATGTATCTTATTGTCTTTCTTTGCATAAATACATGCCTACTAAAATAAACTAAAATCGTGCTCCTTGCCCTATTATCACTGTGCATATTACTTGCTTGCCTTTAATTTAACTACTATCAACGGTTATTGTATGTCTATTATTCTTTTCGCTTTCGCCACTTTCGCTGTTTTTTTAGGTCTTTGTATCAATCTCTAGCATAATCACTGCTACTTCTACTTCTAGCGCTTTGTTTATCAATACCTA
>BNVZ01000015.1 GCA_025998475.1 Endomicrobiia bacterium
GCAGACCCGTTTTTTGACGCTAAGATTAATATTCTAGGTGCAATTAACGTATTGGATTCTTGCGTTAAAAAACGGGTCTGCAACAGATACGCGAACGTCTATTTGAGCGGCGTTATGTATAACAACATCGGGTTTTTCCTTTTTAAATATTGCAGATACATTTTTTCTATCGAAAACATCTGCTTTATAGAATTTAGATTTTTTATTTATATTTTCTTTTTTACCTGACGACAAATTGTCTAAAACTACAACTTTATGCTCCTTTTTCAACAAAGCATCCACAATATTAGAGCCTATAAAGCCTGCGCCTCCGGTAACGAGAATTCTCATCACGCCTCCATTAGGTGTTCTAAAACTATTTTCGCAGCAAAGTCAGGCGTAATTGAGCTCATACACAAAGACTTTGTAAAACCTCTAACACATGGCAAAGCAGCGTCTTCAATCATTGTATAACAATTTTTACATAGTCCCGACATAACGTTTATGTTATTGTCATAACATATATACTCGGTATTTGTAGGTCCAAAAAGAACTACGGACTGCACATTTAATACTTTTGCTACATGTACACAACCGCAATCAGTATCAATATGAAGCGATGAATATTTTAGAACTGTGCAAAGCTCATCAAATGAGGTCTTTCCATTTAAATCTATATCAACCTCTTCAAACTTAGCACTGTTTATGCCAATTTGTACAATCTTATAATCTTTTAATTCTCTCTTTATCACTCCCAACAAATTTTTCCAATTTTCTGTTTCCCATAATTTTAAATTCATGCCGGTTTTTCCGGAAATATAGCCTTTATTTCCCCAGCCGTGCTGAAAAGTTATATATTTATCGCTTTTGCTTAAACCAAACCTTTTAATGTCTTGATCTTTATAATTTAATGTTAATTTATTTTTTTTTATATCATTAATTCCTGATGTTAGTTTCATAACATCAAAAATTTTTAAACCATTTTCTACTGCTATTTTCTGAAATATATACTGATTATTAACATTAAAACAATAGGGATACTTTCTTTTTATTTCTTCAAAACCGATTGCAAATTTTTTTATAAGATCATTTTTCGGATTGTTTATTTTCATATCCGCTATACCCGAACTAACTTTATACGAAAAATCCACGACAATATCATATTTTTTACGACTAATGATTACAGCATTTTTATCAATAAAAAATCTTATGTTTTTTACGCCTGACAAAAATCGTTTAGACCTTCTACCATATATGTCAATTGCAACCGACGGGAACAAATCGCCTAGCATTGATATTGCGTCCCCTTGCCTTATAACATCACCCATACCTCCTGCGGGAACTATGGCAATATAAACTTTGTTATCATCTTTCTTACTAAATATCAACGATAAAAAACAAAAAAAACTTTTAAAAAAATCTTTTACTGCATTTTTTATTTTTATTTTCTTGTTTTTTATTACTATTTTTTTACTTAATTCTGTAAGCTCTATATCTGCTTTTTCTAATGCTGCTTTATCATATTTAGGATAAACCAAAATCATAAAATCCTCTATTTTTTAGATCCTTTTGACGACTTTTCCTTTATATTATCTTTTTTTTCTTCGGCGTTTTTCTCATTTTCTCCAAAAGCCTTTTGCCTTATTTTGACTTCTATTTCTTCTGCAATTAAAGAGTTTGCTATTAAATATGTTTTTACATTATCTCTGCCCTGACCCAGTCTTTCGCCCTTATAACTAAAAAATGCCCCAGCTTTTTCAATTATTCCGTCGTTTACACCCATATCTATTAAATATCCAAATTTGTCAACTCCATGCCCGAATATTATTTCAAATTCAGCTTGTTTAAAAGGCGCCGCTACTTTGTTCTTTACAACCTTCACTCTAACCCTATTGCCTAAAATTTCATCACCTCTTTTAACAGATTCTATCCTTCTTATATCAAGTCTCACCGAAGAATAGAATTTAAGAGCAAGCCCTCCTGGAGTAGTTTCAGGACTTCCCCACATAACTCCTATCTTTTGTCTTAACTGATTTATAAACACGATAGCAGTTTTAGATTTAGAAATATTTGAAGTAAGTTTTCTAAGAGCCTGGCTCATCAATCTCGCCTGAAGCCCTATAAAAGAATCTCCCATTTCGCCCTCGATCTCTGCCTTAGGAACAAGTGCAGCTACGGAATCGACAACTATAATATCAACTGCACCGGAACGTATAAGCTTATCTGCAATTTCAAGTCCTTGTTCGCCTGAATCGGGCTGAGATATTAAGAGATTATCTATATCCACGCCGATCTTTTGTGCATACTCAGGATCCATTGCATGTTCTGCATCAATATATGCTGCAATACCACCAAGTTTTTGTGCCTCAGCAACCATACACAAAGCTAAAGTAGTCTTTCCCGAAGATTCCGGACCATAAATTTCAATTATTCTTCCACGAGGAATTCCACCAATACCTATGGCTATATCAAGAGGAAGCGCCCCGGTAGGTATCGAGTCAACTTGTTCTCTTGAATGTTTTTCTCCAAGTCTCATAATAGCTTCTTTACCAAAATCTTTTTCAATTTGCGAAAGAGCTAAATCCAATGCTTTAAGTTTTTCATCCTTTATCATTACTTTCTCCAATTACATCTTTAATATTTATATGCAGTCAAACTAACTTTATATTCTTACTATCTTGTTTGATTTGGTATTTTTAAAAGCATTTCTTGCATCCACAATAATGTTCGATTCCTTCAATACCTTTTTATAATCGATATTTGTATGATCTGTGACAACAACAGCAACATCGTACTTATTTAATCCGACGAGATTTTTAATTGACGATAAAGTCCACCTGCAGCTACAGTTTTGTACAACAGGTACATACGGATCATAATAAGATACCCTTACACCTTTTTCAAGCAAGAGATTCATCACATCAATAGCAGGAGATTCTCGTACATCAGCTATATCTTTTTTATACGCCGCTCCAAAAACTAAAACTTTTGAATTTTTTAACGCTTTTGCTTTTGAATTTAATGCATCCGCAACTTTTGCAACAACATATTCAGGCATTTTTGAATTCAATTCGCCTGCAAGCTCTATAAATCTTGAATAAAAGTTTAAGGTTTTAAGTTTCCATGATAAATAATGAGGATCTGAAGGAATGCAGTGACCGCCTATGCCGGGTCCCGGATAAAAAGGCATAAAACCAAACGGTTTTGTCGCAGCAGCTTCTATAATCTCCCAAACATTAAGACCAAGCTTATCACACATTAATGCAACTTCATTTACAAGCGCAATATTGACAGCTCTAAAAGTATTTTCCAAAAGTTTCACCATTTCAGCAGCTTGCGTAGAAGAAACTTTATGAACTTTAGTAAAGGAACTATACACAGCAGCTGCAAGTTCTGCACATTTTTCACACAAACCACCGACAACTTTAGGAGTGTCTTTTATACCAAATTTTTTATTTGATGGATCGATTCTTTCAGGACTAAAAGCTAAAAAAAAATCCACGCTTGCACTCAAACCTGTATCCTCAAGCATAGGAAGGACTAACTCATCTGTAGTTCCCGGATAAGTTGTAGATTCAAGTATTATAAGCTGACCCTTTCTTAGAGTTTTTTTAATACTCTTTGACGCTTCTATTATGTGGGAAACATCCGGATTTTTTGATTTACGAAGAGGTGTTGGAACGCATATAATCACAACATCCATTTCAGACAAATTCTCGAAATCCGCAGTTGCGTTAAATTGTTTATTCGAAACAAGTTCTTTAATATCATCTGCAGAAACATCTCCTACATAGGACTGGCCATTATTTATCATTTTCACTTTATATTCATCTACTTCAAAACCTGTGATATCAAAACCCTTCTTAGAGAGTTCAACAGATAAAGGAAGCCCCACGTATCCCTGACCCATGATGCCTATTTTTGATGCTCTTGCATTAATTTTTTCCAGCAATTGTTTATACATTATAACACAATCGCACTTAACATTGCTTTGTTTTTATTTTCATAGATTTTTCTCTTGTTTTATTGGCATATAATTACTTGGCTACCTAGCAAGGTCGCATTTATAGCTATAAATTTTTTATCAAGCAACTATTTAACATAGACTGTCTGCGTCGTAAACCACATCCCAAGTAGTGCTATCAAAAACAACTATAGCCAAATGCCCGTAAAGAATAAGAAGATGCATGAAGGAGTACACCAACCCATTAAGCTACTACGAGAGGTGCAACTTCAAGTGATTTGGTCATGGAATATAAATATTACTGTAATAAATGGGAAAACCTACCTACCCTCCATACTGGAAAGTTCCATTTGTTTCAAAAAATCTTTATTAGATTTTGAATTAAGAAGTCTCTTTTTCAATTCTTCCATAACTTCTATAGAATTCATTGAGTTCATCCATTTTCTCAATATCCACATTTTATTCTTTTCATCTTCATTTAAAAGAAGTTCCTCCTTTCTGGTTCCTGAACGTAAAAGATCTATAGACGGGAATACTCTTCTGTCTGCAAGCTTTCTATCAAGATAAATTTCACAGTTTCCCGTTCCTTTAAACTCTTCAAATATAACATCGTCCATTCTACTACCTGTTTCAACAAGAGCGGTTCCTATAATTGTAAGGCTGCCGCCCTCTTCTATGTTTCTTGCTGCACCAAAAAATCTCTTAGGTCTCTGTAAAGCATTTGAATCAAGACCACCCGAAAGAACTCTTCCACTTGACGGTAGTGCTGTGTTGTATGCTCTAGCAAGTCTTGTAATAGAATCTAAAAGAACAACCACATGTCTGCCGTTTTCAACCATTCTTTTAGCTTTTTCTATAACCATTTCGGCAACTTGTATATGTCTGTCTGAAGGTTCGTCAAAAGTTGAAGATATAACCTCGCCTTTTACCGAACGCTGCATATCCGTAACTTCTTCAGGTCTTTCATCTATCAATAAAACCATGAGTATACTATCAGGATTATTTGCGGTTATGGCATTAGCTACCTTCTGCAAAAGAACAGTTTTACCTGTCCTTGGAGCGGCATTAATTAAAACTCTCTGCCCTTTACCGATAGGTACAAGCATATCTACAATTCTTGTAGATACTTCCGATGCTTTTGTTTCCAAAACTATTTTTTCGTTAGGATACAGAGGCGTTAAATTATCAAAAAGAGCCCTATCCCTTATGCCTTCAAGATTTTCTTGACCGTTGACTGACTTTACATGCAAAAGTGCAAAATAACGCTCCTGCTGAGACTGGGGAGGGCGAACGTAACCTGCAATAGTATCACCTTTTCTTAAAGCAAACTTTTTTATCTGCGAGGGAGATATGTATATGTCATCTGGACCCGGAAGATAATTATAGTCTGTAGAACGCAAAAATCCAAAACCGTCAGGTAAAATCTCCAAAACACCTTCGTCGTATACTGATTTGTTTGCTTTTGTCTGCACTTCAAAAATCTTTGCTATGAGTTCCTGCTTCCTCAAACCCGCAACTCCCTCAAGTTTGAGATTTTTTGCTGTTTGTATCAACTCCGACATAGTACATTTAGACAAAACTGAAACATCCATAGACATATCCTTTTCCACTAACCCCCCCCAGCAGAATCTTGAAACCGTCCGCTATTTTTTTTGATTTTTTGTGAAGGATCATCGCGCCGAATCGTTTAAGTGTTACCCGTCGCTGTTTGGTTTGATTCATTCCATCTGATTATCACTTCGATTTGGAAAGCATTTTTACAAACTACAGTTCGAGATTGTATATTATCATGATTTGGATGTCAATAGTTTGTATAAATCATTTATCTTGTTTCTCAGATCTTTTTTTGAACCGGTATTGTCTATTACAAAATCTGCAAGTTTAACTTTTTCTTCCATATGCATTTGAGAACCAATTCTTTTTTTAATTTCGCCGCCGCTTAAGTTGTCACGCAATGCAAGACGTTTTGCCTGAATAGCATATGGGACCCATATAACAATAACGTTATCACATATCGCATCTAGACCGACTTCAAAAAGAAGCGGCGCATTTATTACTATATTATGTTGACTTATTTTATGAGAAATAATTTCATTGATATGCGCAATAATATAAGCATGAAGAATTTTTTCAATTTGTAATTTTGCTTGTTTATCCGAGAAAATAATATATGCAAGTTTTTTTCTATTTAAAATTCCGTTTGAATACAAAATATCATTCCCGAAAATTTTTACTAGTTCTCTTAAAGCTGGCATTCCTTTTGCAGTAAGTTCCCGTGATATCGCGTCAGCGTCTATGGAATAAGCGCCAAGTGAATCAAAGCATTTAGCACTTTCGCTCTTTCCAGTAGCAATACCGCCCGTTAAACCTATAATCATATTTTTTCATTTCTCCCCAATTCGTGCCTGCCTTGACATCAACAGATAGTGGAACACTTAATTTTACGGCGTTTTCCATTTTGTCTTTTATCATCGCAATTATATTTTCTGTTTCTTCAACAGTTGTTTCAAAAAGAATATCGTCATGAATCTGCAAAAGCATCAAAGACCTATATCCCTTAAGTTTGAGTTCGTTGTATATATTTATCATAGCAATTTTTATTATATCTGCAGAACTACCTTGAACTGGCATATTTAAAGCCATTCTTTCACCGGCATTTCTAACTTGAACGTTTTTAGACTTAAGCTCATGGATATATCTTACTCTGCCCGTAATAGTGCATACATAGCCGTCTCTCAATGCTTGCTCTACAATCTGTTTCATCCAAAGTTTTGTTCCGATGTAGCGGTTAAAATATCCGTCAATATATTCTTTAGCTTGTCCGAATGGAATATTCAACTGTTTTGCAAGCCCAAAAGGAGACATACCGTAAACTATACCAAAATTTATAGATTTTGCTGCGGTTCTTAAATTATCAGGTAAAAGATCGTCTTTTGGTATATTAAATATTTCTCTTGCCGTTGTGCTGTGTATATCTGCTCCAGCTTTAAAAGCTTCAATAAGTTTTTGGTCTCCTGAAATATGAGCTAAAACCCTTAAATCAATTTGAGAATAATCCGCAGATATAAAAATATTATTACCTTCGGGCACAAACGCTTTTCTAAATTCTTTTCCGTAATCAGATCTTATCGGAATATTCTGTAAGTTTGGCTCTGTTGAAGACAGTCTGCCTGTAGCTGTTATTGCCTGATTAAAAATAGTGTGAATCCTGTCTCCGTAATAAGAGCAGTAATTTGCTATTGGGTCTATATACGTATTTTTTAATTTTTGCAATTCCCTGTATTTTAATACTTCGGCAGGCAGTTCGTAGAAAGACAGCTCAGTCAATACTGATTCGTCTGTTGAATATCCCGTTTTAGTTTTCTTGACTACAGGAAGATTAAGCTTCTCAAACAATATTGAAGAAAGCTGTTTTGGTGAATTAATATTAAATTCTTTGTCTGCAATTTTATATATGTTATTTTCAATTTTTTTAAGTTCGCAATCAATTTTTTTATTAAAATTATGCAAGAATGGCGAGTCAACTTTTATACCCGCAAGTTCCATTTCTGAAAGAACTTCAATTAAAGGCATTTCTATGTTGAAAAAAAGATACGATAGATTCTTTTCTTTTATGTGTGAATCAAATATTTTATATAAGGCAAAAACCGCAATCGTAATTGAGTTTGCGTAGTCCGCAACGGCTTCTACTGAAGAATTTGCAAAAGCAATCTTTTTTGCGCCTTTTCCAAGAAAACCATCATAACCAGCGTCAAAATTTAAATATTCTTTTGCCATATCGGTTATGTTATGAGATTTTGCGGAGTTTATGCAATACGACGCAAGCATTATGTCAAAATACATACTACCTAGCGCAACTTGCGACATTTTATATATATTTCTTTCCTGCTTTAAAACGTGACCTATTTTTTTAATTTTACCCGAAGCAAATATCGTAGAAAATATACTTTTAAATTCATTAAATGTTATTTGTACGGCAGTTAGATCATTATGCCCAATAGGGAAATAAAAAGATTTATTTTCTACGCATAACGAAACGCCAACGATCTGCGCTTTTAGAGAATCTTCCAAAGAGCCTATTGTTTTTAATACAAACTTTTCTGATGTTTCTATTATCTTTGCGACTGCAACAGCTCCATCCCGAGTATTTACTATCTCTGAACTGAATTGAAATTTTTCGCTTGCAAGATTTTTTGATACGTTTGTTGCAATAGTAGAACGCGCTGTCTTTGATTCTTCGTCGCGCTGCGCCCCATTTGGAATTGGTATCGACGACGAAACATCAACAACATGGATTCCGTCTTTGGCAGCAGTGACAAAATCCAGCGGACTAACAACAATCAACCGAGATTCTTGTTTATTATCAGAATACTTTGCCACCAAACTTTTAAATTCATACTTTTCAAAAAAAGAAACCGCTTTACTTATATCTAAATTTTTATTCTCAAACTCTTCCGCGTTGTAATTTAAAGGAACTTGGTCTTCTAAAGCTATCAGTTTTCTGCTGATTAGGGCATCTTCTTTACCTTGCTGCAACAATTTCCCAATATTTCCTTTTAGAGAACTTGCGTTTTGTAGAATATTTTCAAGGGTGCCAAAGTCTTTTATAAGTTTTACAGCAGTTTTTTCGCCAATACCTTTGATTCCCGGCACATTATCGACTGCATCGCCCATCAAAGCAAAAACGTCAGAAAGTTGTAAAGGACCAACGCCGTATTTCTCTTCAACCTTTTTTGCATCGTACATAATATCTTTGGAATCGTTCCAGATTAAAACATCTTCTTCTTGCGCTAACTGCAACATATCTTTATCACCAGTTACGATAACAGTTTGCAAACTATTCTTTTTATTTATCTCCGTAATAGTAGCGATTAAATCATCGGCTTCGTAACCTTTTATTTCTATTTCCGCCATATTTAAAGCTTTTACGGCTTCTCTTGCAATTGGCATTTGGTTTATAAGAGCCTCGTCAAGAGGTTTTCTGTTTGCTTTATATTCTTTAAATAGTTCGTGTCTAAAGTTTTTCGAAGGGTAATCAAAACAAACCGCAATGTAATCCGGTTTAAAGTTGTTTTTTATTTTCAATAACAGCTTTACAAAACCGTAAACCGCATTAATTTGCTGGTTATTCGTAGTGGAAAGCGGAGGCAAAGCGTGGTAGGCTCTATGAATGTAAGCATTACCGTCTATAATAAAAAATTTTTTCATATTTTATATATTTATTCAATTTTGGATATTGGTTAATGTCATAAGATGTTCAAAATTCCACTCGAAAATTTAAGTAGTGCAAGTATTCAATTTGACCATGTGTCTTTTCTCGCATACTACAATACGTTCATATAACATAGTGTTTACAGCTTTTCCCGCTTTATTGGTTGGAGAATTTTTACTCGGCATAACTTTATTGCTTAAAACTCTTTCATAGGTAACAATGTGTTTAAATCCATAGGCTTCAAATCTTTCAGCAACGAATTGATCAGTGGGGAGTTTTATATTTTTTACAGTTCTATTGCCAACAATATACATTACTTTGCCACCTTTACGCACGCTGTTTGCCACATTTATAATAGAAATGTCTAAATCCTTGTAAAAAGATGATACTTCCAATGCGCGATTATTGTCGACTTTGCTTATTTGTGAAATACTATCAGCAATTACGCCATGCACAATGTTTGATTTTGATTTTACCCCTCCCATTAACATTCTATCTATTTTCCGCGCAAAACTTATTCCTAACCACTCATTTGACAATGTTGAGAATTGTCCATATGCAACAGTTGTACGACTATCACCGTAAGGTGGACTTGTTAAAACAACATCAAAGGATTCATTTTGAGATTGAAACTGTGCGCACCGAACGTTTATATTGCTATCGTTTTTTATTTTAGGGAAATAAAAATTAGAATATATCAAAAATATATCATTCCACTTTTTTAAATACACGCTAACCACATCTGGATTAAAATTTAACAACTCGTCTGATTTTATACGAAATAGTTTAAACTCATTATTTCTTGCGTAAGAGCACTCTCTAACAACTTCAGAAAATGGCACTAAAAAAAAGTTTCTAACATTTATGTTTTTTATCTCATCTATGAAGTGTTTAATAATAATTAATTTATTTATCACATCTTGCGAAAACCAAAAATCAATATTTGTAATTTGAGGATGGAGTAACTTAGATAGATTGTTTTCATTTTTTAGAAATTCAAAAACACTACTTCTAAACGTTTGTTTTTTTTCAATAAGTTCACTTATAGGAATTTTTGTAAATTTAACTTTAGAAATAAGCACCGCCAACGGATTCACATCAAAACCTTGCATTTTGGTTAGCCCGCATTCTAAGCCACTCACAAATGAAGAACCGGACCCGCAGTAGGGATCTAATAAACTCCCTTTTGTAGCATCAAACTCTTTTAAGATATCAATTCCAATTTGCGGCAACATAGTCGCCGGATACTTGTGCAAATTTGGATATAGAGAAGCATATGATTGACCGATATAATCATATTTTGTATTTCTAATTACCTGATACATAAATTATAAATCCTTTACATCATTAAACAACAAAGATAATTTATTTTCATAAGTTCTAAATCCTGTCCCATGGTTTCTTGCATAGTACCCTTGGCATGTAATCGCAAATCCACTAGAATATTTTCAGCGCGAAATTGATCTACCAATAGTTCAGACGATGTTCCTTTCATTAGTTGTGCTCTATAGTAATGAAAATATTCTACTCCATCACGTTCTTCCGTAAATGTCGATACAAAAAGTAGAGTTGGCAATTTTTGCATAAACCTTTCAGCTAAAGTTTGCAATTTCCAAGAAGCAATCACCTCGCCAGATATGTGCCGTACAGAAATTTCCGTTGCCTGAATATCAAGAAATAACCCTGCACTATTAGGTTTTAAAGACACGGTGTAATAAAGACCTTGCCGTCCATTTTTATCCAAGTTACCATGTTTTTTTTACCGCTTCCAGAGGCGGCATTCTCCATGCTTTATTATTGAATGTAAATAACGTAATCAAACCATTTACTTTACTTCTATGAGTTTTAAGTTCTGCTCCTTCAATGTCAGGATGAACAATGTTATTTTCAGTTATGCCAAGCAGTGTTTCTAAAGTGTACCCCACGCCTGTTGGTCCATTTCTTTTAGTAGGTGTAAAACCCATTTTTTTAATTTGCTTGAATTTTACTGCAAATTCTTTAATAGTCATATTTCAATTTTCCTTCAAATGAAAATTATTTCATCTTTTCTTTTAAAGCTGAACAAATCGTAAGCATAGGCGTGTTGTTCATGATAATCTATAAGTCCAACATAAGGAGGGCTAGAGAATATTCCTGATATTTT
The DNA here is from genome assembly GCA_025998475.1 of Endomicrobiia bacterium. Classification (GTDB taxonomy): domain Bacteria; phylum Elusimicrobiota; class Endomicrobiia; order Endomicrobiales; family Endomicrobiaceae; genus Endomicrobiellum. The sequence goes on from BNVZ01000015.1 coordinate 11,299, forward strand.
TTGTTTGTTTAATATATCTGCAAAAGATTTGTTCTTTTTAGAAAGCACCATAGATAAGTTATCAAAAGACAACTTCCAGTTTAAATCCCATCTGAGTTTATCTTTCCAAAAGGATTCTCTTGATTTATTGATAGCGCAGTAGTATTTTTTAAGCTCGGATTTAAGAATTTGAGTTGAACCATTATGTCCTATCTTGCGTATACGCCCATATTGAATAAGATAAGAAATATTTGAGGTCGTTACTTCCTTTCCCAAATAATTCGTAGCCCATAAACTCGCTTCTTTAATTGTTAAGTAGCAACTATTTAATTGCATTCTATCCTTTAATAACCATGTTATAGCCAATTAGTTTGTTGTAGCGTTTTGATTTTCTATGTAACCCTGGGCGCTTATGGCAGCTTGGGCGCCGTCTGAGACAGCTGTTACAACCTGTCTTAATTGTTTTTTTCTTATATCGCCGCAGGCAAAAATACCAGCAATGGAAGTGTTCATATTCTCATCTGTTACAACGTAGCCATTTTTATCAAGTACAAGATTTGAAAGGAATAACGTATTTGGAACTAGCCCTATAAAAACAAAAACTCCGTCAACTTTTAAATCTGTATCTTTATTTGTTTTTACATTCGTTATAGTTACTTTTTCTATAGAGTCTTTGCCTAAAATTTCTTTTGGAACAGAATCGTATATTATGGAAATGTTCGTGTGAGAAGCTATTTTCTCCTGCAGAATTTTTGCAGTTCTTAGCTCGTTTCTTCTGTGAATTACGATTACGTTTTTTGCAAACTTTGAGAGGTATAAAGCTTCTTGTATTGCAGAATCACCACCGCCAACAACTAACACATCTTTGCTTCTATAAAAAGGAGCATCGCAAGTGGCACAAAAAGATACGCCCTTACCAATAAAATCCGGCTCTCCTGGTATATTCATTTTTTTGACGCTTGTTCCAGCGGCAACAATAATGGTTTGGGTTTCATACGTTGCGTTTACGGTAATTACTTTTTTAACTTCTCCATTTTCAACATTTGTAACTTCATCATACATTATCTCCGCACCAAAATCTCTAGCTTGAGCTTCAAGTTTAACGGCAAAATCAAAACCGTTAATTCCGTCGTTAAAACCCGGATAGTTTTCAATCAAATCGGTTACTGTAATTTGCCCACCGCAACCATTCTTTTCTATAAGAAGTGTTTTTAATCTTGCTCTTGAAGCATAAATAGCGGCAGATAATCCCGCAGGTCCGCCACCAATAATAACGATATCATATACCATAACAACAAACCCTTTCTATTCTAAAACAACTTTAAAGAATGCTGTCTACAATTTTCTTTATATCATTTTTAGGTTTAAAACCAATTATTTTTTGAACTGCTACACCGTTTTTAAACAAAATTAAACATGGAATTGAAGTAATTTGAAATTTAGATGAAAGAGACATATTTTCATCGGTATTAACTTTACCAACTTTCACTTTCCCTTCGTATTCAGCAGCAAGCTCATCAATAATTGGAGAAAGCATTTTACAGGGACCGCACCATGGTGCCCAAAAATCAACTAACACTAGTTTATCCGATAGCAAAATTTCTTTTTCAAAATTATCTTCATTAACTTCATTTACCACAGTAAGGGCCTCCTTGTTTATTATTAATTAAAACTCATCGCCTACATCTAACTGCCCTCCTTGAATAAATGCCCAAGCAGACATAACCGGCTTATTTTCAGGTTGAACTTTCGTTACTAAAATTTTCCCTACAGCGCACAAAACCGTAAAACCTTTATTTTTCTCTATAGAAAACACTGTCCCACGCTCATTGTTTACAAAATCTTCTTCAAATATTTCTGTATCTACAAATTTAATTCTCTTGCCTTTAAGTTTACCCTTAGAAACTATTGAATACAACCCAGGCCAAATAAACAAACCTCTAAATTGATTGCGAATTTCATATGCGTTTTTATTCCAATCGATCAAGCCGTCTTCTTTTTTAAAAGTCGGTGCAAAGCTTGGTTTGCCAGCTTGAGAAACTGCATTTATATTGCCTGTTTGAAATAAATCAAGAGTTTTATTCATAACTTTTACGCCTAAAGGTATAAGCTTGTTAAACAAAATTTCGGCATTATCAGTTATATTTATGCTAAGTTTTTCTTGAACTATTATATCTCCCGTATCAAGATCTTCTTCTACGTAAAAAGATGTTACTCCTGTCTCTATCTCACCTTTACACAAAGCATACTGAACCGGAGCCGCTCCTCTATATTTTGGAAGAAGCGAAAAATGTACATTAAAAGTCTTGTAGCGCGGTACATCAAAAACGGTCTTAGGTATAAGCTTTCCATAAGCTATAGCAATACCGACATCTGGTCCAAAGTTTCTTATCGTTTCAATAACATCAGCAGTAAATTTTTCAAACTGTATAAAACTAATATTGTTTTCTGACGCATAAACTTTTACCGCAGGAGATGTTAGTCTCTGTTTTCTTGAAGCAGGTTTATCCGGCATTGTAACTACAAAAATTTCATGATTATTTTTATACAGTTCTTCCAGATAAATTTTAGATATTGAAGCTGTACCAAAAAATAAGATTCTCACCAATCACCCATTTTTTTCTTTCTTTTTATTTCTTTTTCTATAACTTTCCTCTTCCACTCAGGAAGAAAATCTATAAAAATTTTCGCATTTAAATGATCTATCTCATGTTGAACAGCTTTAGCAAGAAAACCTTGTACTTTAATTTCTTTCTTTTTATCTTTTAAATCAGTATATTCAGCAATAATTTTATCAAAACGTTTTACATTTCCATAAAACCCGGGTAAAGACAAACAACCCTCTTCGGCAAATACTTTATCTTCTCCAGAAATAATTTTAGGATTTATCATAACAAGCGGAAATTTTTGATCCTGAGATACATCAATAACGCAAAGTCCCAACGAAACACCTACCTGCGGAGCCGCAAGACCAACACCATGAGCCGCATACATAGTTTCCAGCATGTCAGCAACGAGTTTTTTGATATCTTCAGTAATTTCAAAAACAGCAGACGTTTTTTTTCGTAAAACATGTTCGCCATATTTTTTGATCTTTAGTTCTGCCATAGCGTCCCTATTGTATCATTTTATGCCAAAAAAGTTTCAATGTTGCAGAATCTCACCACAACAATCTCACAAAACATGGTTTTGCGTGAATTCTCTTGTGTGAAACTTGCTTGCTGCAGCGCTCATGGGGGGGGGCATGTCTTAATTCTCTTTTTTTTGTCACTTTCTACCAGCTTATTCCTATTTCCCAATAAACTGCTTGCTTTTCTTTTTCTTTCAAAGGATCGTGTAAACTCTTCGAATACGTCAACGTTGAATTTACATATTTCCCGCTGTAACTTAATGATACTCCCGTTCCCATCATATATCTATCGTTGAAGCAA